>JAAYPD010000317.1 GCA_012520015.1 Methanomicrobiales archaeon | reverse complement strand
GAATCGACGATATCGCCAACGATATCAAACGGTCCATGGACATATCCCAGGTCTTTTAATGTTCCTATGACAAGGCAGGCGGTTGATCTTGGGATCCTGAGAAGGAGCAGCCGTTTATATACCGTCTCAGGGTCATCTTCATAACCTGTCCAGATCTGCCGTCCGTCACCGGCATAAAACCTGACCATCAGGGTTGCAATCTGGTAAAGCCTTGCATGTATTTTTGGTTCAGGGTGGAGATTGTAATCAAAAAACCTGTCATCCCACCCTTCCCTGGTATGGTAAACGATCTCATGCCAGAGTTTTTCCGTTTTATTAAGGATTTCTTCGGTGAAATAAGCCACATTATCCCATACATCTGTCTTTTCCGATCGATATTCCAGAAAGCATGCACATAAAAAAGCATTTGCTTCAGCCCTGGTCATTCTGCCATGAGAGTCCTTTAACTGAAGGATTGAATCAGGTGCACGAAATCTGGGATTTTCCCTGGTAAGCGTAAATAATGCATCTGAAATTATTAGGAGCACTTTTCCGGTAATCTGGCTGATTTTTACATGCTCTTCCTCATGCACCTGTGCCATCTGCCGGACTAATCCTGCCAGACGATCTTTATCGTGGGTCATTCTGATGTACAGGAAGAAACCTTGCTCAGTACTTCTGAAAAAACGGTGCCGTCATTAGTTGAACTCACGGCCATGACGATGAATACAGGATGCCGATCATCTTCCGCCCACTTTTGTACCCTGGCACGAATGCCACTTATCCTGGAATCAGTTGCATACTCTTTTTCAATATTATTACATAAAATCAAAGCTTCCGGATAGTCGGTTGCATATCCTGACCATGAGTAAACACTTCCGGTTCCCTGTGTATTGCCCAGTTCTTTCATAAGGCCTGACAGGGTATACCAGTCATCAAACTGGTCAAGCATGTCAAGAACATCCCCGGCATTTGGATCTTTTAACAGGTATTCACAGTCAAGATCGCCAATAAGAACCTTTTTAAATGGCCTTCTTTTAAAACCTTCAATCACTGCAAAACTCACGCCCATATCAGAAAGGAGGTTTAACTTGTCATCCAGGCTGATGTCATGAGAACAGACAAATGATTTTTCATCATCGATTCCAATAGCAGGTTCTGCCCCGGCTTCAAAATGAAGTGTTGTATCTTTACCTTTGGGAAGGGTGGTATGATGGCTGGCAATATGTTTGATGGTCGCGGTTCTTCCCAGCCTGGCCAGGTGTGAACAGAGATCTACAATAAACCTTGTTTTTCCAGAACCCGACCATCCTGCGATATGAATAATTTTCACGAAGAAGGAGTCACCCCTGTTTTAAATACAGGTACCAGTATCTGACATAGAAGTTTTTAAGTAATACCATGCCCAATTTGAATTTATCAGTAATCACATGTCAAATAAATCTTCATCAGTTTTCTTCTCGTTTTCACGCAAATTAACGGCAGTCATACTTATTTTCCTTCTTATTTCTCTCTCGGCCCTTGTTATTGTATGGTACTCAGGTACACTAAGCGACCTGGATGGCGAGTTTATTAACCGGCAAAACCTTACTGACCAGATTCTTAAGCAGTCAATAATCTGGATAGATCGTGGAATATCCCTATATGAGCTGCAGTATGTTCCATCATTGAAAGAAGCGATGGAGATGTACCAGGATGCTTATAAGAAGACTGGGGAAAATGTCACAAAGCTTGACCTTTACGCATTAAAAAAGGAAGTTGACGCCGAATTAAATGGTGACTTTGATTTTTACCTGGTCGATAAAGAAGGACAGGTATTGAAAAGCACTTTTAAAGATGATATCAGTCTTGATTTTAAAATATGGCCAAAATTTTTTGCAATAGTCACAAAAATTCGTGAAAGTGGGGAATTTGTTCCTGACAGGATGGTAAAGGGTTACTCTAAGACTGCCCCTTTCAGAAAATTTTCATACCAGGGAACCAGCGACGGGAATTACCTGCTTGAGATTAGTAGAAACGTTGAAAGACTTCTGCCATTAGCAACCAATGCATCATACAGGGAACTCTTAAATAACCTTCCTGCTGCAAACAAGGACATACAGACGATCGAACTCTATAATTCACAATATAAAATCGTTTCAAAATACCCTTTCAAAGGTCCTGATGAACAGCCATCAGCCGAAATCCTGTCCTGGGTTATAAGATCATTTGCCGAGCATGCGAATTTTGAAGTGAAAAACCCGGAAACCGGCGAAATAATCAGGTACACCCACCTCCCGATAAGTGATGCAGATTCACCGTCAGCCTCCGAGATGAGCCTGGTTGCCAGGACCGTATTCTCTACAGAAGAACGTGACCGGGAAAAGCTCAAGGCAACGTTGATCTTTTGTGCTTTCTTCATTTTTATGATTATAGTTGCTGTTGGGGCTGCATTGGCCGGATCCCGTTACCTGTCAAGGCCAATTGATCAGATCGTTGAGGATATACAATGTATCGCCGACGGTGACCTTGATCACAAGATAAGGCCAACAGGTTCATCAGAGTTTAATAATATAGAGCTGGCGATAAACAGCCTTGTTGCAAACCTGAAAGAGATGATAGTCAGCCTGAAGAACAGGGAAGAAGCATTGTTAGAAGAACTGGGAAGACGATGGCGGGCCGAGGAAAATTATAAAAGGCTCTTTGAATCTGCACATGATGCAATCTTCATTATTAAGGACACCAGGATCGAGGGTTGCAACAATGCTGCAACAAGGCTCATTGGAAGAGATTTGAAGGATATCATTGGAAAAGAACTGCATGAATTCTCTCCGCCCATGCAACCTGACGGAAAAGATTCAGCCGTAGCATCCCGAGACATTATAGGCAGGGTAGCCAGTGGTGAACTCTCTGTCATTAAATGGGACTTTATAAAAAGCGATGGAAAAATCCTGAATACTGAAGCACATTGCAGCTCAGTCCTTTCTGATGATATTATCCTGGTCATGTTCATATTCAGGGATGTCACCGAATTATTAGAGATGAAAAGAAGGGAGAGCACTGCAATATCCCAGATCGACGAGAACCTGGTTAAACTTGCAGCAATTAACGACCAGATAAGAAACCCCCTTTCATCCATCGCTGTCCTGAATGAATTGCAGGGAGGAGAATATGAAGATAGAATCTTTGAACAGATAGGGGTTATCGATGACTTGATCAATGAAGTCGATAGAAGTTTTGTAAAAACATATAAGGTCAGGCTGTTTCTTATGAAACATTATGGTATCCATCACACCGGCACAGAAGAGAATGAGCAGAATAATAAATAATTCACTCAGTAACTCTCTTTGCTTTTGGACCCGTCTTTTCATTCTGCTGCTAATACTCTTTTCCGGACATTGTGTAAGTGGTGAACATACCCCAAGTTTTGCAGCTTTTGGAGAGATCTCCTTCTCGGAGGGAGTCACCGAGGAGAGTGTTCCGATAAGGCCGGTCTTGGAGTATGAGCCGGGGACTATCAAAATCTGTGCAGTTTTTCCATTTATGAACATGGAAGACGGGATGCAGGTCGAGGTTGAGTGGTTATTTAATGAAGAATGGTTTTACTCAACCGATGAAGAATGGGACGAAGGGGAAGAGGGCATAACTCATCGGTCAATCTCATGGGAAGATGATCGGGAACTTGAACCTGGGATCTACACCCTCCGGTTATTTATTAATGGTCAACTGGCCAGGTCGGCAGACGTGGAAGTGCTGGCCCCATCCGGGGAGGAAACACAGGAGTCTGCCAGAAACCTTGAAGACCTTATCGATCCTGACCTGATGCGGGCATGGGAGATTCTGGCTTATGCCGATAATGATCTTTTAAAT
>JAAYPD010000316.1 GCA_012520015.1 Methanomicrobiales archaeon | reverse complement strand
GGCCATCTCCACTGGTGGAGGTTTTTTTGTTGCAGCGTCTATTCTCCGGATTGTTTTCAATGTTCCGCTGGCATATCTCTTTACTGCCGGATACCTGATTGTACTCGCTCTGTTGTTCTTTGCTCCACAGGAATATGTCCCGATTGCATTCGACGGAGGGGGCGTGACGGTAGGACCTGTTAATGGCCCGATATTTCTCTCGCTTGGGATTGGTGTCACGTCTGTTCTTGGAGGCCGCTCTGCAATTACTGATGGGTTTGGCCTTGTAGGCTTTGCCTCTGTAGGTTCGGTTATCGGGATCCTGCTGATGGGGATTGTTGCATCATGAACTACCTTTCAATCAGTGAAAACATCGATACTGTTTTTATGGATGTTGTACAGGCATTATTGCCACTTGTGGTCTTCTTTCTCATAATGCAGGCTCTCTCTCTGAAATTGCCAAAAAATTACGTGATCAATCTGTTCAAGGGGTTATTCATCACATTTATCGGGCTGGTACTTTTTTTCCAGGGGGTAAACATTGCATTCTTTCCGGCAGGACAAAATATAGGCGCTATTTGTGCAACGATAGAACAAACCTGGATTATAATTCCTTTCGGTTTTGCACTTGGGTTTTTGACAACCTATGCCGAACCGGCGGTCCGTGTCTTAAGTGACCAGATAGAGACCTCTTCTAATGGTTATATCAGGGGCACTCTTGTCCTTTACGCCCTTTCCTTTGCAGTTGGAGTATCGGTAAGTATAGGTATGATAAAGATAATTTATGGCTTTTCTTTTGTTCCGATCATTGCACTTGGATACATACTTGTGCTTATCCTCATCCATCTCAGTGACCCGGATTTCATTGGAATTGCGTTTGATTCAGGAGGTTTGGCCACCGGTCCGATGTCAGTTACTTTTCTGATGGCATTCGGGGTAGGTGTCGCTGATACTATGGTTGGGAGAGATCCCCTTTTGGATGGATTTGGAATGGTTGCATTTATCTTTCTTACTCCGATCCTTACGATGCTGGCCATTGGAATAATGTTTAAAATGAAAAAGAAGGAGATCTATTATGATTCATGAAGGACAGAAAAATTTAATAGTGACAATTGTAAAAAAAGGGTGGTCTGAGCGGGTAATACAGGCCTCACGTAAAGCAGGGGCATCAGGCGGGACGATAATGATGGGCCGGGGGACCGGTATTCATGAGACTCAGTCAGTCTTTGGTATCCCGATCGAGCCGGAGAAGGAGATCATCCTCACCGTAGTGGAGATGGAACAGACTGATACGATATTGTCTGCGATTGAGAGTGCTGCAGAACTTGATACGCCTGGAATGGGCATTGCTTTTGTCATCAGTCTTGAAAAAATTGCCGGCAGGGTTCACATGACACATGGGTTTTCTAACAAATCAAAAGAATGACAGACTGAGGGCCCGGTTCTTCTGACAACTTCCTTTAAATCTGTTTTTTACCCATGAAATCAGACCGGTGAATCATTTCATGTTATTCCTGTGTCATGTTTTCAATTCAGGGATGAACACTGCTAATACATTCGTTACAATATGAAAAAGTTTTCGCCATCAGATATGCAGACTGATATATACAGTCAGGCGGATTAATGTCTGTTAATTATTCACTGCAGAGTATCTGCCACAATTTTCATTTTTCTTTGAAGATATGATTATGGTATCATCATGATCCCGGATAAGGACCTGGAACGATTTGGAACTGATGGATTATCTTCTGAAACGGTTTTGGAATCCAGAGAACAATATGGAAAGAACGAGTTAACTCCTCCGAAGCGGATGCCGGTATGGAAACAGTATCTTGAAAAATATCAGGATCCGATTATCCGTATCCTGCTCGTTGCAGTCGTTCTCTCTGCCCTCATTGCCCTGCTGGAGGGTGAAAGCCTTATTGATACCATCGGCATAGCTCTTGCAGTCATCCTGGCAACAACCATCGCTTTTCTGACCGAGTTCAGGAGTAACCGGGAATTTGATGCACTGAATGTCATGCGTGAGGATACCGGGGTAAAAGTTATCAGAGATGGGGCCCCTGGCAGTATTCCGATGCGGGATATCGTTGTTGGTGATATTATCCTTCTTGAAGCAGGAGATATGGTTCCGGCAGACGGATACCTTCTTGTTGCAGCAGAGGCCGAATCTGACGAGTCTGCCTTTACCGGAGAGAGTGAACCGGTAAAGAAAAAACTCCGGGATTCTGTTCTTAAGGGATCCTACATAACCGGTGGCAGGGCGACCATGATTGCGGCAGCCGTAGGTGACCGGACAAAAATGGGAGAGATAGCCTCGTCCCTTGCCGAAGGCAGCCGACCTGAAACTCCGCTCCAGATTAAGCTCCGGGACCTTGCTCATCTTATCAGCAAGTTCGGGTATATCATGGCCGGGCTGATCATCTCTGTGGTCTTAATACAGGATTTTATTATTGGTGTTCCTCCACAGACTCCTCTTGGGATCTTAAGTGTTTTTTTGCATGCCTGCATGTTTGCCGTCGTCATCATAGTGGTTTCTGTTCCTGAAGGGCTTCCTGTCAGTGTTACGGTGTCACTTGCTCTTACTATGGGTAAGATGACCAGGGCAAAGAGCCTTGTCAGACGGCTGATTGCCTGCGAAACAGTCGGTTCGGTAACGGTCATATGCACGGATAAGACCGGTACTCTTACCATGAATCAGATGGAAGTTGCAGCAGCATCTGTAGAAATGCCTGAAATTCCAACCGGTCTGCCAAAAAATTCCTCTGAATGGATAACACTTAATGCAGCGGTGAACAGCACGGCTGAGCTGGAGTATCATGAGGACAGGCTGATTACCGTTGGAAATTCAACGGAAGCAGCTCTTCTCAGGTGGTTGCACCGGGCCGGGATACGTTATTCTGATATCCGGCACGCCTGGCCTTTCCTTTCCCAGGATTATTTCAACTCCAAAAAGAAACTGATGTCAACCACCTTTGAGTACGACTCAAAACAGTACATTCTGGTGAAAGGTGCACCGGAGATTGTTGCTGCCCGGTGCAGCCCTGCTTTAGATCTCTCCGGTCTTCATCATCTTGCACAGCGGGCAATGCGAACCCTTGCATTTGCTCATGGAGAACTAAAACCGGATGTAAGGGAGCTTTCAACACTCATCTGGGACGGATATGTGGGTATTCGTGATGAGGTCAGGCCTGATGTTCCGGATGCAGTGAAAACCTGTAATAATGCCGGCATCGGGGTGAAAATGGTAACCGGGGACAGCCCAGGGACTGCTACGGCCATCGCCCTTGAGACCGGAATTTTCAGGAACGGAATAGTCATGACCGGCCCTGAGTTTCGTGGGCTTTCTGACGAGGAGAGGCAGGATATCGTTCCTGCACTCCAGGTTCTTGCACGTTCCGAGCCTAATGACAAACTTCTCCTGGTCAAAGCCCTGCAGGCAAACGGGGAAGTTGTAGCTGTTACTGGTGACGGGACAAATGATGCCCCGGCCCTGCGGAATGCCGACGTGGGCCTTGCCATGGGAATTGCCGGAACTGAAGTGGCAAGGGAGGCAAGTGATATTATTCTCCTTGATGATTCATTCCCGACGATTGAGCGTGCAGTCTGGTGTGGCAGGGCTCTTTATGAAAACATTCAGCGGTTTTTAATCTTTCAGCTCACCATTAATATCTCCGCTGCCCTCCTGACATTTATCGCTCCGCTTCTCGGATTTCCTCCGCCTTTTACCATCATCCAGTTACTCTGGATCAATATCATCATGGACTCGCTGGCTGCCCTTGCACTCTGTTCAGAAGCTCCCCACCCGGCTCAGATGAACAGAAAACCCATACCCCGAACCGCTTTTGTTATCACTCCCTACATGAAACAGGCGATCCTGATAACCGCTTCTATCTATATTCTGGCCGGGATTACCTGTATGATGACCGGTCTTCCGTTCATGGAGACTCCCAGGCAGCAGGCAACTGCGTTCTTTGCCGGGTTTGTTATCGCCCAGGTCTGGAACGGGTTTAACTGCCGGGGTATTAATGGCATCATGCCTGCCCTGTTCAGAGGCAACCCTGTATTCTATGTAATAATGGGACTTATAGTTGTGATTCAGATACTCATCGTCCAGTATGGAGGCGGGGTATTTGATACTGTTCCCTTATCTCCCCTGCAGTGGCTGGTAATCGGAGCCGGGACGATGCCCGTCCTTCTCATCTGGCCTTTCCTTCGGTATTACCACCAAAAGACAAAAAAATAATAATTTTTCTGGTGATGGAAGCTGAGTTATAAAAGTTTTTCTATGGCATAAAAGCTTCACTGGAGAGTGAGATCCACAGAAGTTCGGTGACGATAATGCCCTTTACCGGGAAATTTGGGACAAAAAAGCAGGATATTGAGGAATGACCAGGATGAGAGATGCATTCTCTTTCCATTCTGGATATTTTCTCCTCCTTATTCTTTGGGCGGCGGGGTCCAGTTATCATCCCCGATACAATCAGGATCCTGGGCTCCCCCGCCGCAATACTCATCCATTCCATCCTTTGGACAATCTTCCGGACAGGTCTTTTCATTCTCCGGCATCCCGCAGGTACCATCCCCGCATATACTTTCAGAAAAGTCAAGTTTGAGGAGTACCGTCACTTCTGCTCTTGTTCCGTTTGGTAACTCACATACCGCACAGGTATCAGAGTAAATTGCAGAACACAACTGTTTATCTTTGACGGTTGTCTGTTTTCCGCCGAGCTGTGCACAGGCACTATATTGCTCACCGGCCTTTCCTTTGAGAAAGTCCCATCCTGAAACTCTGGCCCCATCAGGCAGAACTACAAATCCACGCATACCAGCTCCTTTCTCTTCCATGGTGACGTACTGATACCCAAGGGCCTCTGCGTACACTGCTGCCGGATTTTTCAAAGCCACAACTGATGGTATAAGAACCATGCACAAGACCAGAAGAATTATGCCAATCTGTTTTACAGGTTTTATAGATTTCATTTCTTACTCACCCCGTGTAAGGAATAGACCTTCTCTGCCCAGGGATAATCATATGAGATCCTGCCAAATCCCTCGTCTCCCCAGTCAGTTCCCCAGCTGTTTTTGATGATCCATTCGTGAGTAGATTCATCCCATCCGATGATAAGCACACAATGACCTCCACCACAAGAAATTACCGGACCTTTACAGATAATTTCCTGCTTGATTTTTTTGTTATCATTTTTACCAAGGATGGGATCCACCCGGTCATAATCATCGATCTTCCAGGTATGTTTATCCCATCCTGCATATGGGCTGCATGCAGAGTTTTTTGCGATAAATGGGAAATATTCTTCTTCGGTGCTGCCTTCCTGATGTTTCAGATTATAAAGTACCCTTCTTGGAAATCCTCCATTGCAGTCTCCTTCCCATCTGCAGCACTTTGATACAAAATACTGCTCAGCAAGATCAGTTTCATGGTAAGATCCTGATTCAATGTTATACACTGCTTCCACTGATGCAAGGGTTGCATGTGCCCAGCAGGATCCACAGCTTTCCTGGTCCTTAATTTTGGTAATCCAGTTCATTCCGCCCACAGCCCTCCAGTCATACTGCTCAGGAATCGGGGTATCTCCTGACCTGATATCACTGCACAGATCACAAGGGAGACAGGGGCCACCACAATCGATCTTTTCCTCTCCCTGGTTTAACAATCCGTCTGTACACGAGGGAGGCTGACAGGCTCCATCCACACACCGTCCTTCACATTTATGGCGATAACTCCGTACATTGCACGGCTGGGTTGTTGTCGGGGATTCAATGTGAAATTCAACCATCCATTGCTCATCTTCACAACTGTCACATTTGTTGCCTATACACCCGGCAACCTCATAGTTCAATCCTCCATCGGTATCCTCACAGATACATGCCCCGTCACGGCATCCATACGGGCAGGTATATGTTTCAGACTTTATAAAAAATCCCCGGGACTCAGAATACCCACAGGAATATTCACGCAGGGTCGTCTCATCAACACATACGTCGGTCATTCCTCCGATTGTTCCGGCCTCAAAGTAGTTGACTCCACCGTCCGTATCAGAGCAGGAACAGATCCCATCTCTGCATCCACCTGAACAGGGGATTTTAACCTCCTGAACACCATCTTCAGTGCATATATATTCAATGAGGGTCTTTCCATCATCCGAGCACCGATCCTCTCCAGCTTGCTGGCATGAACAACTCCCCACCATAACAGGAAGCCTCTCACCCGGTGCTCCTCCCTGATAAACCGTTTTCGTGTCACACACTTCGGTATAGACTACTCCCCTGGTGAAAGGATCGAGCCCGCCATCAGTATCACCACATCCACAACCGGAAGAATCTACCAGGTCATATTGGTCCTCCCAGTAATAGACATTCCTTCCTTCCTCGACACTATATCTGGAAAGTCCCTGGCATGCAATACCTGATGGAGAATAGAACTGGTCACAACAGAATACATCACCGCTTGCAATCATTACTGAACAGGCATCACAGACATCTCCCTTCCCATCACCATCAGTATCCCGCTGATCAGGGTCTGGAACATCCGGACAGACATCTAAGAGATCTCCGATGCCGTCCCCGTCACGATCACCACCGATGAAAGCAGTCCCAGCAACTAATCCGGTTTCAGGAACAGCAGGTAATAGTGTGGGTGTCGGGGTAACACTGGGCATGCCAAATTCCGTCACAGGCTTATGAAATGTCTGAGTCTGTGAAGGAGTATCGGCCGGTGCCTGGGTAATTGGTAAGGGAGTAACCCGTGGTTTTGCTGTAGGTTGGGTCATCTCCAAATCTGGTGCAAGAGTTTTTACCGGCGAGGCAATTCCTGTGGATGGTTTTTTGGCCGGGGTTACAGCAGGAGTTGCCTGAATCATCAAAGCCGGTTTAATTATCTTTCCAAATGTGTTGATACTTGTCGTATTGTTTCGAAAACAGTAGAGGGTCTCACCGGTTTTTGTTTTTCCACATGAAATCATCTCTTCTTCGCAAGGTATCATGGATTTCGCTTTTGCATCAGCAGAAGTCAGACATATACAATTGTCAGGGCAATTGGCTGCATATGCAATCCCCATGAGGATGATGATAATGCAGATCCCCATTAAGATCCATTTGTATCTCATAGAAACACTTTATTGTAAATTATTATGAGCTTATATATAAGCATATTCTAAAAATCAGGCATAAATAATCTGATTTACAATTCAGATTCAAAGAACAATTAATTACGAGAATTAAGTGGCCAATCGAGTGCGAAAAGAAAAACGATCATGCGCACACAAAGAATTTTCATCCAAGGTTTTTGAACCCGTCAATGGTTATGATTTACTTTTTGCAACCCGGTATTCTATGTAATAATGGGACTTATCGTTGTGATTCAGATACTAATCGTCCAGTATGGGGGTGGGACATTTGATACTGTTCCCCTGACTCTCCTGCATTGGCTGGTATGAAAATGTCGATGTTCATTGTATCTTCTGGGTTGTCTGTTTTTTCCATTCAGT
The DNA here is from genome assembly GCA_012520015.1 of Methanomicrobiales archaeon. Classification (GTDB taxonomy): domain Archaea; phylum Halobacteriota; class Methanomicrobia; order Methanomicrobiales; family Methanospirillaceae; genus Methanospirillum. The sequence continues at coordinate 1,116 of JAAYPD010000316.1, read as the reverse complement.
TATTTAAATCCCATATCAGGAGATCACTCAGAGAGGTGTGAAGTATGTTTCTATCTCTCTCTTTTATCACAATCTTAATATTGTATAAAAATAATACGATGATACAATGTCGAATCTTTCTGTTTTCAAATGGTTAACCGGGGTATTGGCTGTCCTGTGTACAGGGGTAATGTGCATTGGGATGGTTTCTGCTGTAATGCTATCAAGTCCTGACGTTGTAAAGCCGGGTGAAGAGGTCTCAATTTTTATCGGTAATATCGGGGCAGGAGATCCTTTCCAAATTGATATTATCGGAAATATCAAGATTGATGCAGGTTCATTCTTCTCCTTCAAATTAAATAAACTTAATTTGCCATTAGACATCGCAAATCCAACACTAAGGGTTTATATAAATGGTCTGGTCCCAGACAGTAAGCTGAATGTTTCGGTTAATCAAAAAAAGTATAATGAAGTATTCGATACGGCAGACAGTACAGGGCTCTATGACTATCTAATCGTCAGGTCTGGTATGCCTAAAGGAATTTATAATGTAGAAATTAATGGAACCGCAGCAAAAACCCAGGTTCCAGTAACATTCTCGATTACTGGGACAAATACAAATGCTGAACCTTTAGCTGAGTCTACTTTCAGTATTTCAGGCTTTTCAAGTGGAACATTCGATGTTAAAACTTATGTTAAAAACCTGGCTCAGCCTGTCGAAAGGAAACAGTTCACCGTTCAGGACCAGTTCATCGCAACAAAATAATCCGGTTCCTTGATCGGAAACGATTTCCCTTTTTCTGACTGACTTAACCATTATTCTGGAATATCTTTTTTGAATCTGGCAGGCTTTTTATAATTCTTAATTATCCATCGATCCTGATTCATGAGTTGAAATTTAATAAACCTGATCGAATATTGTTCGCCAATAGCACAAACGAGGGATTAAAGACCAGGTCTTTGACCAGTAGAAAAATCAGTATGAACCATTCTGTCTGACAGAAATAATCAGGCTGATATCCTCAACAAAACTTAAAAGATCTGCAAAAAAGATCAAGAAAAAATATGCGAGAGAAGGGATTTGAACCCTTGGATTCCTTCGAAACCGGATCTTAAGTCCGGCCCATTTGGCCAGGC
>JAAYPD010000315.1 GCA_012520015.1 Methanomicrobiales archaeon | reverse complement strand
CGGGGATCCCGGATGGGTTTTTAATACATTTTCATTACCGCTTCTGGCAGCCATCCTTGTACTGACTCCCCTCCTGCACCGCACCGTGAACATTATTGGATATAAAGTCGGATTGAAGAAGGTACCATGGTAACCGCGACATTGCATGAGATGCTGATCTCCTCTGATGCTATCAGATTCGGAGACTTCACACTTGCTTCCGGAAGGAAAAGCAGGTTTTATATCGATATTAAAAAAGCAATAACCCAACCTGCCATTTTAAAAAAGATTGCATCAGAGGTTCTCATGAAAAACCCCCCCTTTGATGCGGTTGCAGGAGTTGCGGTAGGGGGGGTTCCACTGGCGGTGGCCGTCTCCCTTGAATCAGGCAAACCTTACGTGGTAATCCGGAAAGAACAGAAGGCTCATGGACTTGCCAGCCTTATCATCGGGGAGGTCTCTGGAAAAAGGGTTCTTCTGGTTGAGGATGTCACAACATCCGGTGGGTCCGCGTTGTTTGGCATTGAACAGCTCCGCTCAGCCGGGGCTGTTGTGGAAGAAGTCATAACAGTAGTAGACCGCGATGAAGGAGCAGGGAAGACACTAAGTGATCTGAATGTTAAACTTACACCCCTGGTAAGCATGAAAGATCTTATTGACAGTTAATCCCCGATGCCCCGGGTATAAGCCCATTGTCACGGATTTATCATTTTTATATTCCCCTTTCCACTAAATGCATGCTCAATTCCATTGCTGATAAGAGCTTTTGCTTTTTTACATGATGTCACGATATCCTCACCTGATGCAAGATAGCCGGTGATCGCGGCGGAAAATGCACAACCTGAACCATGAACTGAATAAGGATACCTTACGGAAGAGAATTTGAAAACGTCATTATTTGATATAAGAAGGTCTTCAGAGGTCTTTCCACCAAGGTGCCCTGCTTTTACCAGGACATATTCTGCACCAAGGTCAAGAATTATCTCCCCGGCTTTTTTCGTATCTTCCTCAGACGAAATTTCTTTTATCCCGGAAAGGATCTCGGCTTCAGGTATATTTGGCGTCACCAGAAATGCCTTTGATATTAACTGCTCAATAAGCGAATTTATACTGTCATCATCTAATAAACGATATCCGGATGTTGATACCATTACAGGGTCTATCACCAGGGGCCTGTTTTTGGGAACTGTATCTGCAACCGCCTGTATGATCCCTGAGTTTGCAAGCATTCCTGTCTTGACTGCACCAGGAGTCATGTCTTCAAGGACGACAGTCACTTGTTCCCTGACAAACTCAGGTTCAACAGGCAGGGAGCTCTTAACCTTTGCTGCATTCTGGGCTGTCAGTGCAGTTATTACTGCCATCCCCCATACTCCTGTCTTTGCAAAAGTTTTCAGGTCCATCTGTATACCTGCACCGCCGGAAGGGTCTGAGCCTGCGATAGACAGGGCGGCAGGGTGTTGAGGATTCATATAAAAAACAGGTTGTTGATGCAAAAAGAGGTTTAGTAGGATATGCCTACAAGGGTAACAACCGAACCCGGCTTTCCACAGATGATACAATCCCCATCTGAACTATCGATAAGGTCAGTTCTGACCTCTGTCCCCAGGACACCTGCGCCAGAGATCTCTTCAATCCGGTCAGCACATTCACGGTTTCCACACCAGTGAACTGCGGCAACACCTTTTGATACCCTCTCTTTCAACGCTTCCTGTTCTTTCACAATGAACAGGTGTTCTTTTATATGAGTATTTGCGCGTTCATGCAGGGCAGAGACGTACTCTGTCATCTTTCTGCTGACTTCAGCAACTATCTCTGCTCTTGGGAGTGGCTCTTTCCCTCCTGACCTGGTCACGCTCATCACAACATCATTGTCCAGGTCCCGTGGTCCGATTTCAAGTCTTACAGGAACTCCCCTCATCTCCCAGTAGTAATATTTTGCACCAGGCCTGATGTCACGGTTATCTGTCTTCACCCGGTAACCCGCCCTGGTTAACTCCTCCTCAAGGGTTTTTGCAGCCTGCAGGATCTCTTCTTCCCGTTTTTTCATGATTACCGGGACGATGACTACCTGCACCGGGGCTACTTCTGGCGGGAGCATGAGACCTTTGTCATCACCATGCATGCTGATAAGTGCAGCAATTGAACGCTCTGATATTCCATAACAGGTCTGGTAACAGTACTGCTGCTGCCCTTTTGTATCCTCGTACTGGATATCGAACGTTTTTGAGAAGTGGTCGCCAAGATGGTGAACTGTCCCTATCTGAAGTGTCCGGCCGTCTGGCATGATGGTATCCACGGCAATTGTATAATCTGCACCTGGAAACTTATCCCAGTCAGGGCGCTTTGATATAAGGACCGGAATATTGAGCCTGCTGTAAAATTCCCTGTACCTTTCAATGGCAGTCTCAACCTGGCTTTCTGCCTCATCCCATGTTGCATGAACCGTGTGAGCCTCCTTAAATGAGGTGATCTCACGAAGCCGGATAAGCGGGCGTGTATGCTTGGTCTCGTACCTGAAGGTATTGACTACCTGGTATACTTTAATCGGGAGATCGGCATGGGACCTGACCCACAGGGCATACATTGGGTAGATAGCAGTTTCACTGGTCGGGCGAAGGGCCAGCTTTACATCAAGCGGGGTTGTGCCACCATGCGTAACCCAGTAGACTTCATCTTCAAAACCCTTGATGTGTTCTGCCTCTTTCATGAACTCGTGTTCAGGTATCAGAAGCGGGAACAATGCCTCCTCATGATCCCGGTCAAGCAATTCCCGTAAAATTGCATATACTCTCTTGCGAATTCCAAACCCAAACGGGAACCATACGTACAATCCTTTAACCGGATAGCGGACGTCCATGATCTCCGCACGCCAGAGGATATCATTGTACCAGCCTGAGAAATCAGCCTTTTGAGGGAGAGTTCCTTCCTGTTCCTCCATTCATGAGCTCCTATGTCACCAGTTGTAAGATGGCAGGTGTGATAAATGCCTCGATAATTGCTGCAATGGCAATAAACGGGATGATATATTTTACAAAATACCCCCCAAGACGCAAAGCCTCAAATGATGCATCAAAGGTTCCGGCCAGTTCATTTTTTACTGCCCGACCCATCATAAGTCCTAATGCTCCTGAAGCGATCACTGCCGGCAGTTCAAAGATGCCATGTGGTAAAATTGCTGCTATTATCGCCAGGTAGCCAGCTTCTTTATGCATGACTTCCAGGACTGCACCAATTATCACTCCATTTAACATCAGGATTGCTACCGATATAAACCCGAAGAATGCACCGCCAATAAAAATGATAACGCATGCTTCAAGGTTATTCAGAAATAACTGGAGTGCAAGCAAAGGAGGTTCGGCACTCATTATCTGATTTGCGATCATCTCCTCAAACAAGTTAACCAAAGACTCTCCAAACATTGGATCATAGATGGATAAGATAAATCCTGCTGCAAATCCGGCAGCAAGTATCAGGCCGGATACTGTCAGGTAATGTGAAATTTTTAACGATTCAGACATAGAGCACCATTCGCATCATATCCCTGATGCCGGGGGCAAGGCCTACCATGATCATTGCAAGCAGTATCAGGTACCAGATACCTGCTGCACCTTCACGACGGTAGAGTTCGAGGATATAAATCCCCGGGATAAGCACAAGAAGTTTTAAAGGATACATGACAAATGCAGTGCCTGTAAGGTCAATCAGTACCGATCCAACCACGTGCTGTTCGCTATACAGGACTGGATGCAGATCAATTCCAAAGGAGGTTGCACTGGCATCCAGCATATGGCCAGAGATAAGCAACTGGTAAAGCCTGTCCTGCGTGTACTGCCATTTAAATCCATACCTGGTGAGTGCATATATAAGAGCACTGGACACGGCTGTCATGGTAAGGATTACCGATGCGACCAAGAGATCCAGGCGTGAACTTGTAAGGCCAAACCAGGTGAGGAAGATAAGTGAGAAGACCGTGAAGATGGTTCCTGCATAGAAAAATACTCTCTTCCATGACTGTATCAACCCTTTCTTCTCAAGTATATTTGAGATCATTAAGACCGGCAGGGCTATTGCAAAAACCAGGAAGAAGATCAGTGGCGTTGTCAGGAGAACATGCAGATCAGATACAATGAATCCTGTATCTTCCACAACGCGAAGACAGCCGCCAAATATTATCCATGGTATCAGTGAATAAACCAGTTTACGGTCGATAGTTATCTGGTTTGATTCCAGCCACCGGTAAAGCAGCCAGATGCATGCAAGAAGTATGAGGGCATAGGTAAGGGTATCAACCAGGGTATATGGCTGACCATAGCGGATAGGATCTATGTAATATTTGTAGATGAATTCCCTAATCATGAGTTGAGAACTCCATGAGCACAGACCCGGTACAGGTATTGCAGCCGGATGGCTTTAATAAATCGAGATGGACCCAGCTTCCGCGGGACGTTCTGATTGGTCACCAGGCGATATTGCAACTTCCTGACATCATCGAGGACATAAGACCAGGTCGTTCTGTCCTTCTGATATCCGGCGGAACCACCCGTGAAGTTGCGGGGAACAAGGTCGCAGATATTCTGAAAGACAAGTATGATGTCAGGCGGTTTGTTGTTGGAAAACTGGATGCTGATACACTTAAAGCATGCAGCCAGGCTTCATCACCAGTGGATTTCCTTATTGGTGTTGGCGGGGGGAGAGTTATTGATTGCGCCAAGGTGGTCTCGTACAACCAGGGTAAACCATTCATCAGCGTCCCGACCGCTGCATCGCATGATGGGATAATATCTGGCAGGGCAACCCTTTCCACTGATACTGGAAGTGTTTCAGTCAGCGCTCACCCCCCTATTGCCGTTGTAGCCGATACAGGAATTATATCGAGGGCGCCCCACAGGCTCATGGCTTCGGGATGTGCAGATATCATATCAAATTATACTGCCATACTGGACTGGGAACTTGCGCACAGGCTCCGGGGAGAACAGATTAGTGAATATGCAATCGCCCTCTCAAAGATGACGGCCGAGATACTGGTAAAAGATGCAAACCTGATAAAACCAGGACAGGAAGAAGCGGCCTGGATTGTAGTCAAGGCCCTTGTCTCATCCGGGGTGTCAATGGCCATTGCCGGATCGTCAAGGCCGGCATCCGGAGGAGAGCACAAGTTTGGTCATGCCCTGGAGAGGCTGGCGCCTGGCTCTGCGCTGCATGGCGAAGCATGTGGAATTGGCGCAATTATGACTATGTACCTTCACGGTGGGGACTGGAGAGAGATCAGGTCTTCGCTGGCCAGTATTGGTGCGCCAACCACCCCGCAGGCACTTGGCATACCTGATGAGGTGGTTGTTCAGGCACTGATGAATGCACGTGAGATAAGACCTGAGCGGTTTACAATACTTGATATGGGTCTGACACGTGAGTCGGCAGAAAATCTTGTCAGAATGTTATACGAGAGGTAAAAAAATGGAACAGAAAAAGACACGGATAACTATCGTGGGGTCAGTATATGCAAAACCCGGAACACAGTTTGTCTATGTGGGAAGGGCAGACCAGTGTGAATCATGTTCCATAGCACAGGTCTGTCATAACCTGGAATCAGGCCGCAGGTATGAAGTGGTGGCGATAAGGGCTGCTTCACACCGGTGCCCTGTTCACCATGGGGGGTCAGTGACCGTTGATGTGGCCGAGGCCCCGGTAGAAATGCGTATTTCACCAGAACTGGCCGTAAAAAACACAACGATAGTGGTGAAATTTGCAGACTGTGATGAAGTATGTGATCATTTTGCGGCATGCCATCCGCCAGGGGTAGTTGCAGGCCAAAAATACATCATAACAGATATTTTAGAGAGCGAACCTATTCCATGCAGGACAGGGCCTTCTCCGGTTTTAGTACGTCTTGTTCCACTTCCAGAAGGTTTGCCAAGGTTTATGCCATGATTTGATCTGTATGATTCTTCGATAAGGGGGCGCAGGAAAAAAGTCCAGTTTATTGAGGTAAAGGTTTATGCGCTTATTTTCACCTTCCCTTTAATAAGATATTCCCATAACCTATATGTTACACCGGGAAAGATTACAAACTGACTGTTTTTAGGTGATAGAGTGCAGAAAGAGGAACTGCTACATTTACATATGCTGTTTATTCATGTCAGGAAGTACTACAAAACCATCACCAAAGAGGAAATTCCAACAGAGCGTTATGACACATTAGACATCACACCAGTACACATACATAAAAACAAAGAGTCTCATAAAGAGGCCATTCTTGTTCTTGGTCAGGAGATCGTCGATCACATCTGTCGCAAGCCGGCAATGCTAAGTTTTTCCCATGAAATGTCAACACCTTCTGAGATAGCTGTTGAGAACTAATTTCATGGATATTGACCCTGCCTGCCGGGAGATAATCTCTCTCATACTTTCCACTCCTCCCGGTAAGCTGGAACTTCGAAGGATAGTAAGGACGGTATGTAAAAAATATCGCCTTCCGGTTGTTCCACGGAACTCAGATATTCTTTCCTGCGCTACTCCTGAAGAGTACCTGTTGCTTCGCCCTGTCCTTCTTGTAAAGCCATCACGGACACTTTCAGGTGTAGCGCCTGTTGCTGTTATGACTTCGCCGGCGCCCTGTCCCCATGGCATATGCCTTCCCTGCCCTGGCGGACCTGACTCACTTTTTCAGTCACCACAGAGTTATACCGGCGGGGAACCTGCAGCAAGGAGGGCTTTTGCCCATGACTTTCAGCCTTATGATCAGGTGAGTGCACGGCTTGCCCAGTTTGAAGAGCTTGGTCACCATGTGGACAAGGCAGAACTCATCGTCATGGGCGGGACCATCACTGCCAGGGAACCATCTTACCAGGAATGGTTTGTTACCGAGTGCATCAGGGCAATGAATGAATATCCGGCAAACCCCCTGCCTGACACCACAAAAGAAGAGATATTTGCAAGAAACGAGATATCCCGGGTCCGTTGTGTGGCTATTACTTTTGAAACAAGACCTGACTGGTGCAAAAAAGAACATATCAACCGGATGCTTGATCTTGGTGTAACAAAGGTCGAACTTGGCGTGCAGCATCTTGATGACGAGATACTGGAATTTAACCTTCGTGGATGCGATGTATCTGATACTGTCACTGCAAACACCCTGCTTCGAGATGCAGGTCTTAAGGTCGGATTTCACATGATGCCAAATCTTCCCGGCAGCACCATCTCATCTGATCGGAAGATGTTTCATGACCTGTTTGCTGATTCCAGGTTCAGGCCAGATTTTCTGAAGATCTATCCGACCCTTGTCACCCCTGGCTCAAAGATTGAAGAGCTCTATCAAAAGGGTGAGTATGCGCCATATGATGAAGACTCTCTCGTGGATCTCGTTGCAGACGCCAAGATGGAGATAGCCCCGTATTGCAGGCTTCAACGTATCCAGCGAGATATCCCTGCAGATAAAATCGTGGCAGGCTCTCCCCATTCCAATTTCAGGGAGCTGGCAAAGGATCGCCTTCATAAAAGAGGTGGTCGTTGCTCATGTATCAGGTGCAGAGAGATAGGCAGGAGAAGGTCTGATGCAGAACCTGTTTTAAGGGTTCTTTCTTATGAGTGCTGCAAAGGACTTGAGCATTTTATCTCCTTTGATTCTGAAGATTCGCTGGTTGGATTTGCCCGTCTCAGGTTCCCTGAAGAGTCCTGGCGGCCAGAGACAGAGGGTGCTGCATTTGTTCGTGAACTCCATGTTTATGGAATGGTGGTTCCAATCGGGCAGGAAGGAACTCGCGAGGATCAGCAGCACAGAAGGTACGGGGCAAGGCTTCTGCTTGAAGCTGAAACGCTTGCTGCTGATGAAGGATATGATAAGGTTGCCATTATGGCAGGGATTGGTGTCAGACCTTACTACCAAAGACTGGGATATTTCAGGAGTGGGCCATATATGATAAAGGATATCTGAGGCATGAGACCTGCTACCCGGTTATTTATAAAACAGCGGTTTACCGATTATTACAACAAAACCCGGATTTCTGCTCCGTCTTCGGTAAGGGAACGTGAATTCGGGTTTATCTTCTTTGATGAAAGGTATCCTGATGACATCTGGATGAGGAGGCATATCGGTTTTTCATCAGGGGAAGAGATGCAGGATTATGTGAGGAGTATTGTTCCGGCTCATGCATACTACTCGACTGCATATTATCAAAACCCCCATGCTCCGACTATGGGTGACAAGGAGTGGCTGGGTGCCGACCTCATCTTTGATCTTGATGCTGATCACATCATGCATGGTTCATATGAAGAGATGCTTTCAAGGATCAAGGAAGAAGCGATAAAATTACTGGACGTACTTGACAATGAGCTTGGAATAGATATGCGAACAATAAAGCTTGTTTTTTCCGGGGGGCGTGGATATCATGTGCATGTTCAGGAACTGGCCATGCGTGATTTTGAGCCGGCTGAACGGAGAGAACTTGTCAGTTATATCTGTGGTATTGGTATAAGCCCGTCTGCTCTTCTAAGTGACTGGGCTCCTGGCAGGGTTGGATGGCATGAACGGTTCAGAGTTCTTCTGACCAGTTATCTTCAGGACCTCAGCAAAAAACCTGAAAAGGATGTAAAGGCTGAACTATCCTCACTAAGGGGAGTGGGACAGGTCATGACTGAACGGTTTTACAAAATGATCCCTGAACTTGTCGGTTTACTAAAAACCGATCCATCTTCCATACTTTTCCGTGACCAGACTGTAAAGACTGTTTTTGGAGCCCTGGCCTCTGAACGTGAGAGTAGACTTCTGCCTTACATACGAAAGGCTGCTGTGCAGGTCGATGAACCGGTTTCCACGGATATCCGAAGACTGATACGCCTTCCGGATTCACTTCATGCAAAATCGGGCTTTAAGGTTGTTCCCCTGGAAGTGAAAGAGCTCAATGATTTTGATCCGCTCATTGATGCTGTAGCATTTGGAGACAGGGAGATTATCATAGAGTCCGATCGTGAATATTCCTTCTCGCTCCTTGGATCACGATATGACATTCCAAAAGGCAGGGTGAAAGTTCCTGAAGCTGCCGGTCTCTTTCTCTGTTGCCGGGGAATTGGAGAGATAGGAGGTTCAGACCATGCATCTTGACGTTCTCCGCACCATCCTTCTCGAGGAACGTGATACTGGTGAGCTGACCATCATCTCTCATGATCTTTACACGAAAACTTCTGAACATATCAGGTCACTTCAGCAGGAGGTATACAGCCATGAAGATCCCTTTTCCGACGAGGCGCGTCTGCTCATAGAGAAGGTGTCAAGTGTCAGGGCCACGGTTGAAGAAGTGTTCAGGATAAGAACAGACAAGATCGTGGGGCTTGCGCTCAGCCAGGCTGAAGGTTCTTACCTGGAGAGGGAAGAGCTTCGTGCCCTCATACCTGCTGAGCTTGAGATGTTTAACCGGATTGTTGAAGCAATCAGGCAGGGAAAAAATCAGCTGATCGAATGGAAAACCGTCCCCGCCCATAGGACCCAGGTGCTTTATCCGGATGAGAGCGAGTGTGCTCCGGTTTTAGATCCTGCCCTGTCTGATGATCCAAGCCGCGCAGAAGAGCCGGGTTACCCTGAAGTTATGGTAAAAACCCTTCCTGATGCTCCATTTGCGAATGATATTGTATTAGCGCTTTCCAGCATGGAACCATTTATGGGTATTGACGGACGGACATATGAGATGAATGCGGGAGATATTCTTACGTTACCTTCCAGAAATGCACAGGTTTTGGTTGAACGCGACATAGTCTTAAATATCCATCCGGGCTAATAATGTAGGTATTCTATACGCGAGGAGTGGACAGATTATGAAGATGCCTACAAAATTCCGCACATATTGCCCTTTTTGCCATAAACATGAGGAGCATGAGGTAGAGAAGGTAAAGAAGGGTAAGACCACCGGACTACACTGGATCGATCGTCAGAAAGCCAGGAGAGGTCAGGTTGGGAACATGGGTAAATTTTCCAAGGTGCCTGGTGGCGACAAGCCGACCAAGAAGGTAAATATCCGGTACCGGTGTACTGTATGTAAAAAAGCACACCTGAGGGCCGGGTTCAGGGTTGGAAAGTTCGAACTTACAGAGTAATAATACGGAGAGATAATTATGGTTCAATTAACACGGGAAAACCGAAGCAAATTCCTCAAGGTGAAATGTCCGGATTGCGAAAATGAGCAGCTCATCTTTGATCGGGCATGCACTCCGGTCAACTGTATTGTCTGTGGTTCAAGTCTTGCCACTCCCACTGGTGGAAAAGCACAAATCAAAGCAGAGATTATAACTGCATTTGAGTGAGAGTCTGATGCAGGAGAGAGAGTGGCCTGAGCAGGGAGAACTTGTCGTCTGTTCAGTTCAGAACGTAAAAGATTTCGTGGCATTTGTCACGCTTGACGAGTATAACAACCGGGAGGGACTGATCCCGATCGCTGAAGTGGCCCGTGGATGGATTAAGTACATCAGGGATCATATCAGGGAAGGACAGAAGGTTGTTTGCAAAGTACTGAATGTCGACCCCCAGAAAGGTCACATAGATCTCTCGCTTAAAGATGTCAATGAACATCAGCGCCGTGAAAAAATCCGTATCTGGAAGAATGAATCCAAGGCAAAAAAATGGATCGGATTTGCCGCGGAGGCAGCCGGGCATCCTGAAAATGCTAAAAATATTACAAATGCGCTCTATCGCGAATATGGCGTTTTGTATGCAGCCTTCGAAGACTTTGTAACAGAGGGACGGGAAGCTCTGAATAAACTAAAGATTGACCCCGGACTTGCTGATGCTCTGTATACCGTTGCAATAGAGAATGTCAAGCTCCCTTCTGTAACCATTTCCGGAGATCTCTTCCTGCGGTCTACTAAACCTGACGGGGTAAATATCATAAGGCGTGCCTTAAGAAGCGCGGAGCCAAAGGTTGACGGGGCAGAGATAGAGATCACCTATCTTGGAGCTCCAAATTACCGGATCAAGGTCAATGCATCTAATTATAAGGATGCCGAGAAGGCCCTTGAGAAAGCATCAACGGCTGCGATCGGTGTATTAAAACGTGCCGGTGGAGAAGGAAAATTCAGCCGGAAATCCAAATCCGGGAAGAGTGTATGAAAGGGCGTATCAGGTACTGCCCTACGGATAATCGTTATACCCTTTCTGAAATCTGTTCTGATTGTGGAAAATCCACAATTACTCCCCATCCTGCCAGGTACTCACCAGAAGATCGTTATGGAAGATACCGAAGGATTTTCTTTTGATCTTTTTCACGCAAATAATCAACACTTTATCCGTCACAACACTTTAACAAAATATTCAGGGATTACTGCAATGATGGAAGATATTACCATACATTTTGAGGAGTCTGTTGCTCCGGAAGACAGGACGGCTTTAATAATGATTGAAGGTCTCCCTGGTATAGGACATGTTGGAAAACTTGTAACTGAGCACATAATCCATGAACTTGGGGCTGTCAGGATTGCAGAGATCAACTCAATTTACCTCCCTCCCCAGGTTATCATCCAGGAAGGCGGGGTTGTCCGTCTTTGTAATAATGAAATTTATCGATATTCTGGTGAAAAAGGATCATTTCTTTTTCTGATCGGTGATTTCCAGAGCACATCCGGCGAAGGCCATTACCTTTTGTCCAAAGCTTACGTAGACATCTGCCACCAGCTTGGTGTCCGAAGGATTTACACGCTTGGTGGCTACGGGGTAGGCCACTTCAATGAAGTTACCAGGGTTATCGCAGCTGTAAACCATGAAGACCTCCGTAAGCCAGTAGAGGAAGCAGGAGGTATCTTTAGTGAAGGAGAGCCGGGAGGAGGTATCATAGGAGCTGCAGGCCTGATGCTTGGCCTTTCCAGACCCCTGGGTATGGAAGGTATCTGCCTTATGGGCGAGACATCAGGGTATCTTGTAGATCCCAAAAGTGCTGCAACGGTTCTGTCTGTCCTGACAAAGCTTCTGGGCATCGAGATTGATGATGCAAAGCTGACAGAGCGGGCAGGTGAGATGGAGTTGGCCCTTCAAAAACTCCTGGAACAAGAGAAAAAGTCTGAAGAAGAGCTCTCATATATCGGCTGAATATGCAGGCCGCAGCAGATCTTCATCTTCATTCCTGTTTTTCAATGGCAACCTCCCCAAGGATGGTGCCTGAAGAGATAATCAAAGGCTGCAGAGTCAAAGGCATAACGGTTATCGGGACCGGGGATATCCTCCATCCTGAATGGAGACAGATGTGGAAAGGAACCCATGTTAATGATGAGATTATTGTAGTCCCGACAACCGAGGTTGAAGGAGCAGGGAGGGTGCATCACCTGATTATTCTTCCCGATTTTGAGGCAGCAGAAGATCTTGCAGAACGATTTAGGCCGGCAAGTAAGGATATAAACTCCAATGGGCGTCCTCGTGTGGCCCTTTCCGGAGAAGAGATCCTTAAACATGTTCATGAGGCCGGAGGTATCGGAGGTCCTGCCCACGCTTTTACTCCATATACTTCAGTATATGCCATTCATCCATCGCTCTCGTCCTGCTATGGCAGTGAGCCTGCTGACCTGCTCGAGCTTGGTCTTTCGGCAGACAGCAGGTATGGAGCAGGAATAGAAGAACTCTCAATGATCCCTTTCCTGAGTAACTCAGATGCACACAGCCCTGAACCTTCAAAACTTGGCAGGGAATTTACTGTGCTGGAACTTGACAGGCCGGACCCTGCTGGCGTGATAAATGCCGTGAAGATGGGAAGAGTGGTTATGAATGCAGGGTTTTTTCCTGAAGAGGGTAAGTACAACCAGACTGCATGCAGCCGCTGTTTTCGTCAGTTCTCTTTGGAAGAAGCGACAGCCTTCTCATGGAAATGTCCTGGAGATGGTGGAAGGATAAAGAAAGGTGTTGAGGCGCGGGCCCGGTCTCTTTTTTCAGGTTCAATGACAAAGCGGCCACCTTACCTTCACATCATTCCGCTTTCTGAGATAATCCAGCGCACCCTTGGTATGAAAAGTCCGCTCACCAGGCGGTGCAGGGATCTGTATCATCGGTGCATAGACCAGTTTGGTGATGAGATTACCGTTCTTATGGATGTCCCACCCGAAGAGATTGCATCCGTAGATTTCCGGCTTTCAAGTGCAATAAGGTCATTTCGTGAAGGAAAGATCATTCTTCATCCAGGAGGCGGGGGGCGGTACGGGTCATTTGAGATTCCGGAAATTTGAGATCATATCCGAATCATTAAAGGATTTCGCGTCAACCATATAAGGAATGATCGAGGTTCATCGCGAAATCTGTGCCTATTGCGGCTGTTGTGTCTCCGTTTGTCCGGAAGGGGCACTGGAACTTGTCGATGCCTATCTGGATATCGATATGAATACCTGTATAGATTGTGGCATCTGTGTCCGCGTCTGCCCGCTTGGGGCTTTGGAGGCTAAAAAATGAAGCGCGAGTATGATGTCCTTGTAGTCGGAGGAGGTCCGGGAGGGGCTTTCGCTGCAAAAACTTTTGCTGAAAAAGGACATTCCGTCCTGCTCACTGAAAAGAGACCTGCGATTGGCGCTCCGGTGAGATGTGCTGAAGGAGTTGGCAAGGCGTTGATGCACGAGTTTTTAAAACCTGAAGACGGGTGGGTTGCGGCTGAGATTGAGAAGGCCAATATCATCGCACCAGACGGGTTTACTATGGAACTTGAGCCTGAAAAAGCAGGATCCGAGGTGGGGTATGTCCTGAACCGAAAGGTCTTTGACCGCGATCTTGTCTGGATGGCTGCTGGTGCCGGTGCTGATGTTCAGGTAAAGACCAGGGCTGTATCCCCAATTATGGAGGATGGAGCGGTAAAAGGTGCAATTCTAAACCAGGGCGGCACCACTCATGAAGTCAGGGCAGGGCTTACCATCGCAGCTGATGGTGTTGAATCGAAGTTTTCACGCTGGTGTGGAATTGATACCACTGTTCCTTTCCGGGAGATAGAAACCTGTGCCCAGTACCTGATGACTGGCATTGACATTGATCCTAATGCAACTGAATTCTTCGTAGGTAATTCAATAGCACCAGGTGGTTATGTCTGGATCTTTCCAAAAGGGGACAAGACTGCAAATGTTGGTGTTGGTGTCGGCGGAGACAGGTGCAAACCAGGAAGCAGGCCAGTTGATTACCTTAACCGGTTTATTGCCAGGAAGTTTCCGAATGGTAAGACACTCGAGCTGATTGCAGGTGGTGTTTCTGTTTGTCAGCCTTTATCCTGCACTGTTGCAAATAACCTCATGGTCGTGGGTGATGCTGCCCGGGTATCTGATCCCTTAACCGGGGGAGGTATCTATGCTGCTCTTTATACAGGAAAGCTTGCCGGAGATGTGGGATCAAAGGCTCTTGAAGATGGCGATACCAGTACACAGGCCCTGATGCCTTATGACTCGACATGGAGATCGTCATACCTTGGAAAGGCACTTGAAAGAAACTATCAGATTAAAGAGGTATTTATCAGGCTGAGTGATGAGGACCTGAACGCAATTGTGCACTCAGTCTCAAAGATGAATCTTTCTGATTTCAATACCTTAAATCTTATAAAAAACATCATTTCAGCAAATCCAAAGCTGGCGATAAAGCTTGGAAAGGCGGGTCTGAAGACACTTCTTGACTCACTCTGATCTTCTTTTTTTGTCCTGACAGATAAATACTGCCAGGAGCTATCAATCATACATGGATCTTCTTTCGCAGGCTGAAGGCGTTATGGCATTAAGTCATGCCAGGCAGGTGCTGCATGAGCATGTGGCAGGAAAACCATATAAAGAACCTGATTTTCCAACGGTGTTCTCCAGGAAAAGGGGGGTATTTGTAACCCTGACCATGAAGGGTAATCTGCGGGGATGTATCGGTTTCCCCCAGGGTGTCATGCCGCTACGGGATGCCATCCGCGAAGCTGCCTGTTCTGCGGCGACCGGGGATCCGCGGTTCCCGCCTGTAAAGCCAGGGGAGCTCTCAGATATTCTGGTGGAAGTGACAGTCCTGACCGAACCTGAACTGTTGAAGGCTGCTTCCACTGAAAGGCCGGCTGCGATAACGGTTGGCAGGCATGGGCTTATTGTCAGGGGATATGGCAGGTCAGGTCTTCTGCTTCCCCAGGTTCCTGTGGAGTGGGGATGGGACGTGAATGAGTTTTTGGAACATACCTGCATGAAGGCAGGTCTGCCTGGAAAGTGCTGGCAGGATCCGTCGGTACAGGTATTCACTTTTGAAGGGCAGATATTTTCTGAAAAACCGTCCAGTTAAAAAATATAAACTTCACAATTTGCACCCTTGTGGAATATCTCATAAAATTTTTGAATTTTCACTTAGATAGAAATGAAGATATCCCGGATGACGGATCCCCTTTTTCAAACTGGCTGTTAACAAACTGCTTATACGCTGCTCTAATCTCTTTGTTTGGAATACTTAATGCATAGGTGAGAAGGCCTGGATCATAATCTGCAAATTTGGGATCTCCTGCCTTCAGGTATCCTGAAAAGTATAGAAAACTCCAAATATTTGCCGGATTTCTTCTGATATCATTAAAAGTTATAGTTTCGGTTATAGGATACCTGATCTCTTCTCCGGAGAGAAGTTTTTCCATGTCGCGTTTAATCTCCATCCCGCCACCACCAAGTTCCTCATACACCAGGGTATTTGCTGAGGTGTTAAGCCAGTGAGGGCCTGGTGGATCAGGGAGATTATCAATGTAATTTGTTACAGACCAGGGATTGTAAACTACCTGATCGCCAAATGAGTATCCGTTGTACCACTCACGAATGACTTTTTCTTGTTCAGGAATAGAAAAGTCGGACAGGATGGTATCGATTTCATGTCCGGTGAATCCAAACATCTGTGAGAGCTTATGTGACTGAAGAGTGGTAATGACCTTGAGATTATTAAGGTCGGAAAAGATTGATTCTTTTGCAACCCGGAGAATTCCGGTAATGACTGCCCGGTAAAGGGCATGGGCATTCTCATGTTTGAGCCCGCCTCCCAGCCATGATCGCATGAACTCTGTCATCTCATGATAGTAGTTATTTGACCATGCTTCGATCATGGGAGTGTCATATTCATCAATAAGAACGATAACCGGTTTCTGATGGTAATTGTAAAGCCATGTGATGAGGTTTTTAAGACTGGCTTTCATCGAGGCATCATCAGGATTTCCAGAGAGAACTGCCATAAACCCTTCCCTGTAGATAGGTTCCAGTACTGGTTCGATATATTTGAACTGTGAAAGCAGTTCTCCCATCTTCTCTACCAGCCGTTTCCTGCTTTCATCCCATGATGCGCCTTTTACATCCTTCAGGCTGATGAATATAACCGGGTATTGTCCCTGGTGTTTCTGGTAATCAGGATATTTTGATATGGCTAACTTTTCAAAAAGATAACTCCGGTCATCCTCTGATTTTTCAAAGAAGTATCTGAGCATGGTCATGTTCAGGGTTTTTCCAAACCGGCGGGGCCGTGGAAGGAGAACCACTTTATTTCCGTCAATAATCTCGCGGATAAAAAGAGATTTATCTACGAAGTACCCTCCTTCATCGATGAGTTCTTTGAAATTATCAGTCCCAATCCTGAACACAGGCATCCTGCAAAACTCTCCTCCACATTTTCTGAATATTATGAATACTATTTATCCGGGATTTGTATATCACGTACCTGGTTTTTCCGGATTGAATTTTCATCAATGACTCACCTTATTACACTCTTCCGAAAGACCAATCTGTGAACCCTTACAAATAATACGTACCTGATCGCTTATTTAAACAATATCATTCAACCTGATGAACGTGAGTATAACCTGGAGACTAACAATAATGGAAAGCACCTTTAATACATGACCCTCTCTTTTGAAATCCTTGAAAAAGACATCGCCGGAAGAATCGGTAAATTATCCGGGGATGGAAAGACTGTGAAGACCCCAACCCTTCTTCCGGTTATAAACCCACACCTGAACCTGATAACACCTGAAGAGATGAAGATGATGGGGGTTGAAGCCATCATCACCAATGCGTACATCTTCTCCCGATCTGAAGAGTACCGTGAGCGTGCCCTTGCCGATGGCCTTGCAAAGACCCTGGATTTTGATGGTCTAATCATGACCGACTCAGGGTCTTTTCAGCTCTCGGTCTATGGTGAGGTTGAGATAACAAATGCACAGACCATTGCATTTCAGCAGGCGATAAAATCGGATATCATCGTTCCGCTGGATATACCGACACACCCGGACTCTCCACGGGAACAGGTGGAACAGGAACTTGCGGTTACGATGGACCGGATCATGGAAGCAAAGGAGATCGCCGATCATAAACACCATACCCTTGCAGGCCCGGTTCAGGGCGGGCTGTTTCCTGACCTTCGGGAAGAGGCAGGGCGAAGACTGTCTGAAGCAGGATTCAGGTTCTGTCCTATAGGTGCCGTGGTCCCCCTCATGGAAGCCTACCGGTACGTTGAACTCGTAAATGTTGTGATGGCCGCAAAAAAAGGACTATCTCCATCTGTCTGTGTTCATCTCTTTGGTGCCGGCCATCCATCCATGTTTGCCCTGGCGGTCGCAATGGGCTGTGACCTTTTTGACTCGGCTGCTTATGCCCTTTATGCCAAGGACGGGCGGTACATGACCACACATGGGAGCTATCACCTGAATGAGCTCTCTTATCTCCCTTGTCCATGTCCCGTATGTACAGGTCACACGGCAAAGGAACTGAACGAGTCACCAGATCGCGAGAAGCTTCTTGCCATGCATAACCTCTGCGTCTCCCTTGCCGAGATAAACCGGGTCAGGCAGGCAATTCGTGATGGCGTGCTCTGGGAACTGGTAGATGAGCGGTGCAGATCACATCCTGCCCTGCTTCGTGGATACCATGCCCTGCTTGGGTATAATGAAGAACTTGTCGCCCTTGATCGTGAGACAAAACGACGGTTCTTTTACCGGGGTGACGAGAGCTGTAAAAGGACCGAGGTGCTTCGGTACCACCAGATGGTCGGGCGGTTTACAACCGGCAAACGGACACTGATCAGTTTTGGCAGGCATATTAAGAAAAAACAGACAGAAGGCTATGACTCAGTATTCTTCTTTAAACCTCCCTTTGGCCCTTACCCGGCAGAACTGACCGAAACATTCCCAATCGGACAGAGTGAGATTCCTGACTTTGACGAGGAGATGGTAAGATCTGGCTGTATTGGTATCGCACGGCTCATGGAGACAAACCCTGACTCTCACTTCACCATCAGGTGTCGTCCGGTATGGAAAGACCTGGTAAGCCAGATTCTTCCCGGTGTGGAGGTGCAGGATGAAGGGAGTTGAGATCTTAAGCCGGGATGGCACAGCCAGGTATGGCCGTCTTACCGTGGGAGAACAGGCTCTTTTATTCCCCTCTGCCACAGACACGACAGAGATCTTTCCAGCGCTGAATAACAGGGCCGGGACCAGCATTCCTCCGGCAGATGATCCAGGCTTTATATCCCGGTTTCTTGTCCGCGACGGGAATCAGCCTATCCCTGTCCATGTTCATTCACCGACAGATATCCAGTCAGGTGAGACCGTCATCGCTCCAAACTGGCACACCCTGCTCTCGCGGCCCCGTGATTTCTGCCAGCTCCTGGATGAACTAAAAGGCACCATCCCTCCGGATACCTGCTGGTACCTTCCAGGTGCAGCGCTCCCTGAAAATGCGGCCATTCTCGTTCATGCAGGCTTTGATCTCTTTGACTATATCGCAGCCGACCTTGCCACGGCGCAGGGCATCTTCTGCCTCCCTGACGGGCAATACCCGGAAAAAGTGATGGAAGAAGGTCTCTGCTCATGCCAGGGTTGTAAGAGTGGAGATCTCCATTTACACAACCGGATCGCATTAGACCAGGAACTGGCATTGATTGGGCGCCGGATTCGTGATGGCACATTTCGTGAGTTACTTGATGGAAAGTGCAGGACAAGACCTGAGTTGGTCTCTGTCATGAGGCATATCGAGCGATCAGACCGGATGGAGCAGAACAGCCCGGTCTCACGTGCCAGCCAGTTCCTTGCGACATCAGGAGACAGCATCCACCGGGTGGAGGTAAGGCGGTTTGCTGACCGGCTGGTTGAACGGTATATACCTCCTGCATCTGATGTTGCGGTCCTTATCCCCTGCTCTGCAAAAAAGCCATACAGCCTGTCTCAGTCTCACCGGAAGTTTTCCCAGGCCATTGGAAGGCGGGCGCATGAGCTGATAATGACCTCCCCTCTTGGCCTGGTCCCAAGGGATATTGAACTATGCTATCCTGCAGCGGCTTATGACGTGCCGGTCACCGGGTACTGGGACCATGAGGAGCGGTACCAGATCACCCGGACGCTGGTCAGGTACTTTACCAGGCATCCTTACCGTCGTGTCATCGCTCACCTGGATGGAGATGCACGAATCATCGCACAGGATGCGGCAGATCAGGCAGGATTTGAGATCGAATTCTCATGCAGGAGTGAAAGGCTGACTGACCATAATTCTCTCCAGGCTTTAAGTGAGACCCTTGCCGGGGAGAGAAAGGTAAAATCACACCTTGTAAGGGGAATGATATCATTCGAGTTTGGTTATGACCTGAAGGTGCCTAATCTTGAAGTCAAGGGTTCATACCCTGACCAGGTTGTAAAAAGAGGCAGAATTCTCTACTTCACAACAAATCCTTCGCTTGGCATGTTAAGACCCACCTTTGACGGCTGGTCACTAATTGAAACAGGGTACAGGGTGTACATCGACGATTTCGTACCACAGGGCGATATCCTTGCACCTGGCGTTATCGACGCAGACCCGGTCATACGTCCTGGTGACGAGGTACTTGTCATCGGTGACAAGGCCATGGCAACCGGGCGGGCCGTGATGAGTGCAGATGAGATGGTGCGTTCCTCCCGCGGTATAGCAGTCCGTGTGCGTAAAGTAAAGAAGCTGGACGGGTAATAAATAAGGGCCCTAATAATTTTTCCGGATGTGACATCTGGTGTATATAGTCGAAAAATCTCTCAAATTATCTGAAAACGTCTATGAGATATGGGTAAACGCTCCCCATGTTACCAGGAATGCAAAGGCTGGTCAGTTTGTTATTATCCGCTCAGATGATAAAGGCGAGCGAATTCCCCTGACAATCTCGAAGATTTCCGGAGATCTTGTCAGGATTATCTTT
>JAAYPD010000314.1 GCA_012520015.1 Methanomicrobiales archaeon | reverse complement strand
TAACCCGAATGTGATCTCTTTTCGATTAACTTTTGATACTTGAAGAAGATGTTCAATGAAAATTATTCTCTATAAAAGTGGCGGAATGAATACATCAGAACTCGTTGCAAGCCAGTTAATCGTACATAATGCTGCCATAACTCACGAAATATTAGAAACAAATGGAACTATAATATGTTAGTATGTCATGAGAAAAATAACCTGGTGGGTTACCGTCAGCTTGGAGGCGGTCATCGACTCATCATATGGGAGGAATAATCTGTCTCTAAACCCCCGGGGGATCGGTTTATCAAAGAATTACCGATGTGTTACCCTCTGAACAATACTTCTCTTTTCAGGACCCTATAGGTATCTCCAGAATAACTTGTTGCCAATATTAATCCTGTATGAGTCCCTACCTTTTTTCCTTGCAGGGTAATGAGGTCATTTTTCACAATTTTTCCTTCTTTACTATCTAACAGCGTCCCATCAGGGCCTATAAGGACTGCTCTCCATGATTTGAAAACATTTGAATTTGGACCCCCTTCAAACACAAACTCTACTTTTTTTCCAGGTATTGGCCCCAGAATCTGGCCTAGTACGACCAGGTTTTCAGGAAGGCCTGGAAAATTGAGATAAAAATTCGCATCAGCCAAATTTACTGAGTCATCTGCAGGTATTTCTTTCTGAGTGCCTGTATCAAAAAAGATGGATGAGAGTGAAAAAGAAGATAATAGTCCGGTTAAGAATAAAATGGCGATGATAATTATTCCAAATATTATAACAAGGGCTGTCAGATTGTGTTTCGAAGAAAATATCTGTTTTTTATTAAGAGAGGAGATTATCCTGAGTCGATTTTGGTCCAGATCATTTGGATCAAAGTCCTGGGGCTTTGTAGTGTCTGTTCCAACAGCTTGAGAGGGTTTAAAAGAGGATATTGTTGCTCCACAATATTCACAATAATTTACACAGGTTTCTTTCAATTCCTTTCCGCAAGAACTACAAAACCTGGACATCTATTACAACTCCTGCTTTGTCCCGCATTCAGGACAAAATTTTTGTCCTTCTTCAAGTTCTTTACCACAACCTGTGCAGAATTTCTTTTTTTCTTCAACTGGTGCTCCGCAAGACGGGCAAAACTTTGCTCCCGTCGTTAAAACTCCATTGCATTTTTTACAGGTAACTACCGGTTTTTGTTCAGCACCACATTCCGGACAGAATTTTATATCTGGAGGGATCGATTTTTTGCAGGATATGCAGGCTATATGTTCTTCATAAGGTTGAGGAGTTGTTTGTTGTGGTGCCTGACCCCCGAATTGTGTGGAATTTCCAAATGCCGGTGGGCTGGTCCCTGCACCTGCCATGCCCTGAGCCATACCCTGAGCCATAGAAAATCCTGCACCCATACCTGCACCTAACCCGGCAAATCCACCTGCTTCTCCTCCCTGGGCTGCTCCCTCTCCTATTCCTTCAATTGCTTTTCCTGTCTGGTATTGAAGGTAGTTAACTCCAAGTGCTGACATAGCTCCTCTTTTATCAACCGCCTGTTGTACTTCTTCTGGGAGATTGATATTCAACCCTGATAACTTCGTGATTATTAACCCATATGGTTCTGTCTCGGTTTCCAGCCTGCCAAGACAAAATTGTTCAATTTCCTGAAGATATGCAGGGATATCAAGGGCCGACATCTGTTTATTCGATTTCAGTTCTCCAAGAACATCATTCAGGATCATCACAATCTGGTCTTTCAGCCAGCCGACTATCTCTTCAGATTTTGTCAGTCCCTTTGTCCCGACAAACTGGGTAATTAGATTCATCGGGTCTGATACACGGTATGCAAATTGTCCAAAAGCCCGAAGCCTGATGACACCGAATTCGGGATCACGAAATGTTAATGGTTCGCTTGTCCCAAAAGTAGATCTGAAATCTCTTTTTTGCACCCAGAAAAATTCACCGATCTGTTTTACCCCGACGAGTGTTGCAGAGATTGCCTGAAGTCCGGCGATATTCTGGGTAGTCAGTGCATATCTGTCCGGTCTGTCAAAGATCTGCATGGCTTTCCCGTCTCTAAAAAAGACGCCGTATTCATCTTCTCTCACTACAACATTGT
>JAAYPD010000313.1 GCA_012520015.1 Methanomicrobiales archaeon | reverse complement strand
TCGTCCTCATGATAACATATTCAGGTGTGGTCTTAACCGGTACCCTGTAAAGGAGTCTGTGTTCCTTGAAAATAAACGGTTATTATCCAGGTTATGCCATGAATATTCAGATGCATGTCTTGAGGAATGCTTTGCCGGTGAAAAAAAGACAAACCAGGAAGGAGAATATTATGTCATAAACTCCAGTTATTCTGCACCATGGATGAAGCAAAGCCGGCAGGAGATGCAGGATCTTATCTTCGATGATCTGACTCTTGTGCGTGGTATAGGTCCCCTGACCTCTGCACGCCTTAAATCAAAAGGCTGTAAAAACCTGCAGGATTTGGCGCGGATGAGAAGGTACAGGACATCTGCTGTCGGCGTGCTTGAAGCGCTTAAAAAAGAACCAGCTGATATCTTCCGGTTCTTTTCCACAGGAAAAGGTGCAGCACATCCTCTGACCCTCTTGTCTTCAGGTTTTTTCTCACCCGAATCATTCAGGTTTGTTGATATAGAGACACTTGGAATCTTTGGCCGCCCCGTTATCCTGGCAGGTCTTGGGCTTTTCGATGGCTGCAAGCTCCAGGTCAGGCAGTATCTTCTTCGTGAAATTGATGAAGAAGCTCCTGCACTTTATGCTTTCATGAAAGAGATAACTGGTGATACTGCCCTGGTAAGTTTCAATGGAAGAAGCTTTGATATTCCGTACATTGCTGACCGGCTGGCCTATTACGGGCTGCCCCCTCTTCCAGGCGTTCCTCACTTTGATCTGCTCCATCCCTCAAGACGGTTATGGAGACAGGTATTACCCGACTGCAGACTTGGCACACTTGAAGCCCGGATTCTTAACATCTGCAGGAAAGAGGAACTCCCCGGAGCTCTTGTGCCTGAATGGTACAGCAGGTACCTGGAGACAAAAAATCCAGGGCCTCTGATCCCGATTGTTGAACATAACAGGCAGGATGTGGTAAGTCTTGCTTTCCTTTTAACAAGGCTTGTCTCGGATTGGTATGAGCGTCTCAGAGTTTCTTGAATTTTTGCTGGAGAGCAAAAGGCACTCAGGGTATATTGCACATATTCAGAAGATACCCGGAAGAGATGCTGTATTCTCTAATGAGCCTGAAATCCTTCCTGCAAAGGTGAGGGACTGGCTCTCAAAGGAAGGTATAAGGCTTTACTCCCACCAGGCAGAGGCGATTGAGGCGATCGATGCTGGTGAAGATGTCATCCTCTGCACTCCTACAGCATCTGGAAAAACCCTCTCTTTTCTTCTGCCTTTCCTGACGATCAGGCAACAGTTTGGTGATGCAACCGCCCTTGCAATATACCCTGCAAAAGCCCTCACCAGGGACCAGCATAAGACGATACTTGAATTGGAAAGATCGACAGGGATGCGGATCAATCCTGCAATTTATGATGGTGATACCCCGCAACATGATCGTCCTCTAATCAGGTCCAAGGCAGGGCTCATCCTGACGAATCCTTATGAACTGCATCAGATTTTGCCATGGCACAGGCAATGGTCATCCTTTTTTTCAAGGCTCAGGTATGTGATCCTTGACGAAGCTCACCATTACAGGGGGGTATTTGGAAGCAGCATGTCTTCACTTATAAGGCGCCTTCTTCGTATATGTGAATACTATGGGTCTGCCCCGCAGTTTTTTCTTTCTTCAGCCACCCTTGCAAACCCGGCTGTGTTTGCACTCCAGCTGACCGGCCGGGAGATGACGGTGATAAGCAGAAGCGGAGCTCCGACCGGAGACCGGTTTTTCCTTTTATATAATCCGTACCATGAGATGGCACTGCCCCGTTCGATCTATTCAGAAAGCGCTGAGATCCTCTCTCTTCTAGTTGACGCCGGATTACAATCACTCTGTTTTACAGGGTCAAGGCGGATGACAGAGATGGTCTCTGTCTGGGCAAACAGCAGCCTTTCCAGGAAATCTCCGAAAAAATCAGGTTATATTGCTGCATACCGGGCCGGGTATCTTCCAAAAGAGCGGCAGGAACTTGAACTTAAACTTAAGGAAGGAGAGATACGCGGAC
>JAAYPD010000312.1 GCA_012520015.1 Methanomicrobiales archaeon | reverse complement strand
TGACTGGTCAAGATCCACCACCACTTTCTTCTTCTCGTCAATGCCCCTGATATCTATCATCCCATTCCCGGTTCCGGTATAAGTAAGCTGCCAGCTTCCTCCACCAGCAAGCTTAATCTGCCAGACTGCAGACCTGTCGGTCCCCATCTCTTCCACAAATACGGCCTTTGGCTCTGCTGTGCTGACATCATCGGCGGTGATGACGAATAATGTCAGGTCAAGGGCATGTGAGGTATAATTCTGAACCAGGACGGTTACAACCCCCTCATTAGTCCATTTCTTTGCAACCAGCCTGCGCATGATCTGACCTTCGATGGCCGTGATATCAGGTACAGGCTTTTCAATGGTCTCTGCAACCTTGATCGCGATATCAGGGATGATGGCACAGATAGCCCTGGCCCGCTCTTCTGAAAGCCGGTTTTTGTCCCTTCTTGAGAGAAATGTCTTGAGATCCCGCCCAAGTTCCTGAAGGGCAAGGGTAATCTCCCGCTCAATCTCTGGTATTGCCGCGACAGCATCCTTGCTTTCACTGGTGAACGGCACATTGGTTGATGCTACATGAACAAGGATGAGGACCGGCCCGGTCGGAAGCCCGGATTGGCTGACATTATAGGTTTTCCAGTTTACGGTGCTGATACACCCGGTGATGGCGCAGGCTCCCTGCTGGTACATGAGCGGAACACGGTTTGCAAACCGCATAATCCTGGCATTCCCCTCGGTTTCCAGCCTGCCTCCGTAACCAAGGGCGGCCTCCACGATGAAGGGATGGCCATGATGCACACCGGCCGGCCTTGTCCTTGCAGAGCAGAAGTCAAACTGGAACTCCTTCTCAAGACCCTGTCTTATCAGGGCCTCACCAATCGGTGAAAGACAGAGATTTGCCTGCGGAGGAGGAACTTTTGCCTGCTGCATGGCCGACTGAAGGCTGGAAAGCCCTTCCGCATCCAGCTTGTCAGCCCTGGTGCCTGGTTTCAGCCCTGACAGCTGGACTATCTCACCTGCTGTCTTCTGTCCAACCCTGGAGAAGCTGTTTATCAGAAATGTCTCAAGCGGTTCTTTACAAACCCCTGCAATCCGTTTCAATTCTCCAAGTTCGACCCCGTGCGGGTGTGGAAGGATGGCTTTTGGGGGGATTACAGGTTCATCACTGGCACGGTCAAACAGGATGGCTTCTCCCTCGATCTCTATCCTGAGCCTTGCATGAGGGTTTACCACCGAAGTATAACGCAGGTACTCGATAAGCCGTTTTCGTGCAGCGAGGGAACTTTTAAACTCTATCTCTATCCTGGTTCCATGCACCCTGTCCCAGGATATCTCTTCTTTTGCAAGCACTTCAGGCTCATTTGTCTCGGTCTTTACCTGTACAAGGAAGCGAAATGCAGGCCGGTCTGACCCGCACCTGGAGATGACAAGGGCAGGCCTGCCACTTGTAAGCTGGGCATAAAGCACCGCGGCAGATATGCCTATCCCCTGCTGGCCACGTGACTGCCTTATCTGGTGAAACCTTGAACCATAGAGGAGTTTTCCAAAGACATAGGGGATATTGTCAGGTACTATGCCAGGGCCATTATCCTCGACGACGACCTTGAAGATATCGCCTTCCATCCTGAATATGCCAAGATAGATGTCAGGAAGGACTCCAGCCTCCTCGCAGGCATCAAGGGCATTGTCGATCGCCTCTTTTACTGTTGTGACTATCCCGCGGGTAGGGGAGTCAAAGCCAAGAAGATGCTTGTTTTTCTCGAAAAACTCGGCAACACTTATGCTACGCTGCTCTTTTGCAAGATCATCTGCATGAGACGGTTTAGGTGATGCCATATCTTATAATGAGGTCAGTTTCCTTACTGCTTCAGGGACCGTGAGCATCTCCTGTGTCCCGGTCTTCATATCCTTCAGCGTGACGGTTCCGGCTTTTACCTCGTCTTTCCCGATTATGACTGCATAGTCTGCACTCTTGCCGGCGGCTTTCATCTGGGCTGAAAAGCTCCTGTCCATCAGGTCGATCATGGTGATTATCCCGTTTGCCCTGAACTCACCGGCGACGAAAAGAGCATGATCTCGCCCTTCTCCTGTATTGACGATGATGACCTCAGGCTGCCAGGGTATCCAGCTCTCTTCACCAACAGCCACCATCACCCGGTCAAACCCGATAGCAAACCCGGCTGAAGGGGTGTCCTCTCCTCCGAAAAGGTGGGCAAGGCGATAAGCCCCTCCTCCAAGAATCTGGTTCTCCGCACCAAGCCCTTCTGCAAAACACTCAAACACGACGCCAGTATAGTAATCAAGGCCACGTGCAATGGCGGGGTTAATCTCGTACGGTATCCCGGATGAATCAAGGATGGAGAACATCTCCCTTATACGGGCGGCCTCTGGTATCTCCCCGATGACTGCAAAGACCTCGTCAAGGGTCCTGGCAGAACAAAGGCTGATAAGTGGATCGCAAAGATCGTCAAGGCCGATGCGGCGAAGATGACTTACCGCGGCCTCTTCCTCCCTCTTGTCAAGAAATGCCCTAATCTTCTTTTTGTCCTCGTCATCTAGATCGGCAAGAAGCGTCCGCATAAATGAGAGGTGACCGATTCGGAGGACAAACTTTACCCCCGCGGTCCTTAGGAGATCGTAACCAAGGATGATGACCTCTGCATCCCCCATGGCAGAGTCTGCCCCGATAAGTTCTGCACCAAATTGCCAGAACTGACGGTACCTTCCTTTTTGTGGCCGTTCATACCTGAAACAGTCAGAGAAGTAGCACCATCTGACCGGTTTATTAAGGGACCGTCCTTCTTCCACGTACATCCTGAGG
>JAAYPD010000311.1 GCA_012520015.1 Methanomicrobiales archaeon | reverse complement strand
GAACTTTCCCCGTATTGCACGTTTTAAATCTTCCAGTACTATACCAAACCGTCTGCCTTCAAGCACAAGTTCTATGATCTCTCTTGGAATCCCTTCTTCATCTATCGTAACTGTTTTTGCTTTCTGCATGTATCCTGCTTTTTGTAGCATTATTGTCACCCTGTTTATAATTAAGGGTCAGCAGTACCCTATTTAAAACTTTAAAAAGCAGGGTGAAAGTGAAAATTGATATATTGAATTTATAAAATAAAAAACTAATTACTTAACAATTTCAAAAATAATTGTAAATTTGAGATGATATTTTTTCTGTTCACTTTCGGAAATGAGGAATTTTTACCAGAGTTCTTTATTGAAAACCTGCTTGTGGATCGATCTTTGGCAGGTATGATCTTGCAAGTTTTTCCAGCTCCTCCATCTCAAGAGGTTCTGGAATTACAAAATCAGTATTTGACATAATTGCATCAGCAAGAGAGTGATAAATTGCTGAAAGAGATGAGTTTGGAGCATATTCTATCACCGTCTGGTTATGCAGCTCGGCATGCTGGACAAGATCGCTCCTTGGAATATTTGCAATGATCTTTGATCCTATTCCAGATGCAAATGCCGATACAAGGTTTTCTTCGTCAGGCAGGTTTCTGCTATTGCAGATAACACCTCCAAGCCTGCATACCTGCCTTACATTCTGCGATATCCGGACGATTGCTTTGCAGATGTTATTGGCCGCATAAAGTGACATCAGTTCTCCTGATGTAACAAGATAGATCTCCTGTGCATACCCTTTTCTCATGGGCATGGCAAACCCGCCACATACAACATCACCAAGAACATCATAAACGATGACATCCTCATCAAATGCCGATAACTTTTCAAGCAGCTGAAATGTAGCGATGATCCCCCGTCCTGCACATCCCACCCCTGGTTCAGGGCCGCCCGCCTCTACGCAACGAACTCCTTTGTATCCTGTAAAGACCACGTCATTTATTGAAAGATTCTCCTCTCCCCTTGCACGAATCTGATCCAGAACCGTTGGTATCAGTTCACCTTTCATAAGCATTCTGGTGCTGTCACGCTTTGGATCACACCCTATCTGCATGACAGAAAGGCCGCGGTTAACGAGGGCAGCCGAAAGGTTTGCCGATGTGGTTGACTTACCGATACCTCCCTTACCATAGAGAGCAATCTGCTTCATCCTTATTCAATGATGATCCTGAATATTTGAGGTAACCGGTTCATCGGTAAGAAGGGTTGGAAAGAGCTATCCTTCCATTAATTATCTGCCATGAGAGAACAAGCCTGACCAGGTCCGTCCCAGTGATATGCTCCTGGTTCCTGAAAATATTTATTGGAGCTACACCAGTCTGGTATTCTATCTGTCTTTCAATTTTGTGAATAGTGTCAGGCATAAGCTCGCCGTCTACTACCAGTGCACGCATCTTTCGTGAGTCAGGGGAATGTGAGGTGCAGGCCAGTGAGAAGTCATGAGAAGATTTTTTAAACAGATCACATAGATCGATATTCAGTTCAATGTCTTCAAAACAGTATTCCTGCTCAGGCATCGAGAGCATAACCCGGTACACGTTCCTTTTTTCTCCTTCTTCTTTCCCATATGAAGAATAATTTATCTGGATAACCGAATCTGCCCTGGCTCTTTGCGGGAGAACGTATTGAATATAGTCTGGTTCCCTCCTGATTATCTCGTCAAGCACCTCATTTTTATCATAGTTGCGTTTTTTCATATCCCTTCGGATCTTCCAGTCATATTTTACATCCCTTTCAGGGTCTACGAAGATAGTGTAGTCGTAAAGTTTACGAAGAGTGTCTGTTGCATAAGGATGCAGCCCTTCGACGATGATAAATTTTTTCGGTGAAAGGAGCTCAGGTTCGCCAAAGGTCCCATGATCATGCAGATACACAGGCTTTAATACCGCATTCCCAGCTTTTAAATCCTTAAGGTTCTCTTCAAGCAGTTTCAGGTTATTTGCAGAATGCGCAAGTGGAGTGATCCCCATCTCTGAACGAGTCTTTCTGTCATAGATGTGATAGTCATCTACAGCGATAGTTGTCACCAGTTCATCGCCAAATATGTCTGATATTGCTTTTGTGAAGGTAGATTTTCCAGAACCTGAATCTCCTGCAACTCCGATGAGAAAAATAAGAGAGGATTGACGAATAACTTCCTGGAAGTTTTCCTGTTTTTTCATAAATCCTGTAATAATCTGGTCTCAATTATCAGGTCAGTTCTCCTTAATCACAACCGGATCTGAAGAATGCTTTTCGGCAATTGTATCTGCCATCTTCTTCAGTTCTTCCCTTGTCTTTTCATCAGGCACTCCGGTGATATATACCGGTGGGATTATCTCTGCCTTGATATGTGGAATCATCGACGTTATCACATCGATCGTCTTTCCTCCCCATCCATATGATCCAATAACCGATGCGTACCTGGTCTTTGGCTTTACAAGGTTAGCAAGGTATGCCGCACTTACCATCGTCGGGTGCGGGCCAAAGAGGACAGTGGGAGTTGCCAGTATGACTGTTGCAGCATCGACCAGTTCCATTGCAAGAAGACCGGTGTCTGCACCAGTGAGATTGAAAGGTTTCACGTCGATGTCTCGTTCCATCAACAACTCTGTCAGCATCAGGACCATTCTTTTTGTGCTGCCATGCATGGATACATAGGGGATAAGCACCTTGTTCCTGGTATTATCACTGGTCCAGTCCTTATATCTCTCAAGTATCCATTCTGGATTATTCTGAAGGGGCCCGTGGCTTGGTGCAATAATTGAGATGTCCATTTGTTCAACAGACTCAATGTACTTAGTGATGCTTTTCCTAAAAGGCATCATGATCTCGGCGTAATAGCGTTTTGCCGATATCTCCACCCTGCACGGCTCGTCCATGAACAATGAAGAGGTTGCAAAATGCGATCCAAACAGGTCGCATGAGAAAAGAATCTTCTCTTCCGGACAGTAGGTCATCATGGTCTCCGGCCAGTGAACCCATGGGTACTCGGCAAACTCCAGCGAGATTCCTCCAAGATCAAGTTTGTCCCCTGTTTTTACAACCACTACCCTCTCTGCAGGCACGTTTAGGAGGTGGGCCAAAAGATCTTTGCACTTTTCTGTACAGTATACTTGTGCGCTGGGGAAGAGTTCAAGCAGCACAGGAAGGGAACCTGAGTGATCCTGTTCAGCATGATTTACAACAATCGCATCTATCCTGTCGCAACCAGCACGGACGATATTTGTTACAAACTCTTCCTCCTGTGTGGGATCAACAGTATCGATAAGGGCGGTTTTTTCATTGCCCCTGATAAGAAATGAGTTATATGTCGTCCCGTCTGGTAAAGGGATGAGATCATCAAAAAGCCTTCTGTCCCAGTCGATTGTGCCGATTGAGAACACCTTTTCAGTAACTTTTCTGACTACCATGTTCACACCTCGTTGCTCATTTTTATTATATGCATAGTTTAGTAGATAAAAAGCCTGCTATCCCTGAACAGGGAATTAAATTTATAAAATATTTTTGTGCAGCCGGGCAGTTAATGCGGATGTAATTAAAAACCGGGGAACATGCCTGCGTTCCCGCCTCGGGCACAGGTAAAAAAGTACCCAATCGGGCTTTTTACCAGAACCCCATCATTTTTTCTTTCCACTCTGCGCATTTCCAGGCAGGTTCAACTTTTGGCCTGAGATGGATTATCTTGTATTTTCCTTCATTATCTGAACCCGCATACACAGGAACAGGGGGGTGCTTCCAACATTCCAACCTTATCACTTCTTTGTTCTTTCCTAATATGGGAACACAGAACTGACAGTTTTGACAAAAATGTGGATCTGCCATGCTGGATATGTTCTGAGCCAGGTAGCATTTATAGATTTATCCCCATGTCCCTGACATTCAAATCGAAACATATATCGTACACCCGGATTCACAGGTTTTCATGAATCCTGGAATCTTCGGCAAACTTTTTAAACCCTCTTTGAAACCCCACATTGTCGAAAGTCCTCCCCCGCCTCTGATTATCCGCGGGCCGGGTATGGAATACCGGGAATACGATGAAAAACCATACTTCATTGTTGCGTCGGTTGAGATGGGAAATACCACAACTAAGTGCATACTGACCGGTGTTAACCTGGAGACCGGAATGTGCCACGTGATTAATAAAACGGTCAGTATGAGCCGCGATGTCAGACCTCCCGCTCCAGGCGAAGAGATATTTGGCAAGACTCTTGACGGGACTGAACTGACTCGTGAATCAGTCACAGATCTTGTGCGTGACACGCTGATCAAGTGCCATCATGATGCAAAGCTGGACATAAAAAAGGATCTCGACTTTGTTGTAAGAAGCACCGGGGTCGTCGCCGCCATGGACTCACCTGACCAGGTTGGTGATTTTGTCATTGCGCTTGCAAACGGTTGCCTTGCTGCCGGGGTTCCACCAAAGAAGATGACTCCGCCCATGTCAAAAATGAATCAGGCTGAGAAGTTACAGCCTTTTTCTTTTGCAGACAGAGTAAACTTTTCAGGCGCTGTTGCCGGTGTTGTCCCTCCCCAGGGGACAACGGGGGTTGAGATGGTCGCAAACGAGATGGAAGGCGAGCTGGCAATGGCCGGAATCAAGGAAGGTGCAAAGTGGACCCCGGTCGATTTTAGAAATCCCTGCATCTCAATTGATTTTGGAACCACCCTTGATGGCCGCATCACTTCTCCGGTCGATCCAAAGTCAACAGATCCTTTTGCAAAGACGATCGGTAACTTTTGCGGCCTTGCCGGGGCAATACCCGATGCGATTGTCAAGGGAACAGGCCTTGTTGATGAGAAGACCGGAACGGCTCTTGATGTATTTGGGGAAAAAAGCCGGCTTTCAGGTGTGATCGGTTCCAGAAGAACATCTGATGTTGTCCGCTCATATGTAGACCTCTGCCATGAAAATATCTCTATTGAACAGGTTCCAAAAGACAGAAAACGGTACGGAATGGTGCCTGTGTATGCGGAGGTGGCCATGGAGTCAGGAGTCACGTTAATCGGCGTTGACGCGGGGATAAATGGATCAAACCTGGTAAAACTGGAGGAGATAGGAAAAGAGATCCTGGAAAAGTATTCTTTGCCTGTTCTTAACGAGGTTATCGACAGAGTCTGTTCAAAGATGGCCCTGCGCATGATCGATGTAGCACAAAAGCATGATCTCATCTTTCCTGAAACTTCCATCGGATTTACCGGAAGGGCTGCAATATCAGGGAAAAAACCTGAATACATCCTCCAGGGAATTATCGACAGGAAGATTTTTAAAAATCCAGGTGACCACGTGGTATTCGTCGATGATGGGCTTGCCCGTGGCGCTGCACTTATGGGACGGTGTATGAATTCACTTGGAAAACCTGACAAGCCAATCGGCGGAATCAGGGGAGGTAAATGTATCATGTCAAGGCGGATAGCAATTGGCAGGTAAACCTCTTTTTTCTGTATCAAAAGGAAATGCTCATCCATGAATAATCTAAAAGTTAAATCATGGAAGAGGAGCAATATTATGACCTGGTTTTTCCTCCAGGAACTCCGCGAACGATAATACGCGAGATTATCAATAGTTTTGACGTTGAACTTGTTGAGCGGGGAGAGCAGCTTTCATTTGCAAACATGGATGGAGATGTCAGGAACCTGATTGCTGCGCGTGGGAAAAAAGAGGTAATGATAGAAGTGGAAAAATTTTTCCGGGAGAAATTGCAGGAGTTTATCGACGAGCCTGATACACAGCCAGGCACATGATCACAAGAAAGAGTGATACAGCAATTGTCATTCCATTAAGACAACTTTTTTGAGTAGGTACAGGAACTGGCTCTGAAGTTTGCTCCACCTGCGCCTTCTCAGTTTCTACAGGACTAATTACAGGTTCTGTTTTGTTGTGACTGATATCAGAATGAACCTGGGCCAATGTCGGTTCTGGCACATAGTCTGCTTTTTTCCCGACAAGTTCGATAGTTGTAGTCTCGATATACCCTTTACCGATGATCTCTGCCCTTATCATGTAAGTATCCGGTGCCCAGCCGGCTGGATTAAAAGCCGCACTCCACTGGAATCCGGAATCTTCCATCTTCATTACCGGCACTATGACAGAACCACCCCCCTCCATCGAAGGTTCGAACTTACCTTTCGGGCCAAAAGATGCAGGCCACACTTCAACAAGGACCGAGTTATCGGTGTTAAAATTTGTACTACCGCTGATTATTATCTCTTCACCGGCATGATATGCAGGATTCACCATAATTTCTGCATGAACCGGGAGGAAGATAACTAACAATAACGCGAGTGTAATGAATCCAGTGAAAGATGATGATCTCATAATATACTTAGATGAGTTAAGGTCAATAAATTGGGCACATTGTTCTGCATAAAATACAATGCATTGCGAGGGGCCGGGACAGACGAAAATAATGGAGATCATTTCATGTAAATCATATCCGTCAGGTCTTTCCATTTTTATATAATCTCAAACAATATAGCTAAGTTCGATCTCAAAATTATAATTAATGAAAGATGAGGGTGCTTTATTAGAAATAGAGCGTAAAACTCAAGAATATCAGCATATTGGTGAGATATTTCTGGTGAAAACTCTCCCCCATACCAATATCGTGAAATAGTCCCATTATTGGTAGTATATTTCAGGTTCTTCCCTTTTTTCAGAGATTAAACCACCAGGAACCACCCGAAAACATCCCTTTATGCATGAACAATGCATACATACGATAAACGAATTAATAAGGCCAGGCCCTATGCAATACTTACACGCCTGTTACCACCCTGATACCCCTGATCACCTCTTTATCTTCGGCGAAGATACGGAACACCAAAGTCCGAAAAAGAGAGGCAGAAGACCAAAAAATCCTTCGACTACTCCCCATACTCATGCACTTTCGCATGACAGACTTATTGAAACGATAAACAGGTATCACCCTTTACCAGATTGCATCGAAAAGAGATCGGTAATTCTACGTCTTCCCGGGCGGGGAGGAAAAATTCTCATGTCAGATGAACCCCTGACCGGAGAAGATATTATCTTTATTCCGACTGAAATCCCAGCACTTTCAATCCAGCTCTCACATCTTACTCATCTCCTGCCTGCAACAGATACAGAGCAGTATGATGGGATCAGATTCAGGGAAAGCATCACCTTTTTCCGGTATACTTTTGGATTCGCGCTGGAATGTATATCACGCCAACTCTTTATTCCATCATTCAAAGACGAGCAGATTTCATCCGGACAATGGGAAGCGGTGTATCCCCCGGAAGAACAGGCCAGGAGAGAACAATTATCTCGTGCAATGCCAGGAATCTGCTACTCCTTTCAGGACATGAACCGGAATCCTGACCAGATTGTGAAGACCTTCATCAACTCCTGCATAACTGCAGTTATCCGGCAAGCATGCCGGAATCATCCTCTTGCCCTGCATGGCCGTGCCAGGTCCGGATCAAACCCGGCCGCCCGTTTGCTGATGGCACTCTGGGGGGAGACAGGACCAGGATCAGCTGGCGACGGGTCAGGTACAGATGAAGCGTACAGGAGCCTGAAAAAATGGCTCTCTGTCCTTGATCAGGAAGGGAAAACCCGGCCATTCTTCACCGGCATCAGGCTTCTGGAACCCTCTGAAACTGACACTGAATTCAGGCTTGAGTATCTGATACAGGCAAGTGATGATCCCTCTTTGGTCATCCCGGCAGAAGAGATCTGGAAGAAAAAAACAAAAACAATCACCTACCTGCATCACCGGTTCGAAAATCCCCAGGAACAGATACTAACCGACCTATATAAGGCAGGACAGATATTTCCCCCCATCCTTGAATCTCTTAAGCGGCGTGCCCCTGCAGAAAAGATTCTTGAATCAGGAATGGTCCACCAGTTCCTTGCCGATGCAGTACCGGTCCTCAAACAGGCAGGAATATCTGTTCTTCTTCCTTCCTGGTGGAAAGACAGTTCGAAAAATCCGCGGATCAGACTATCCCTGAAATCTGGAAAGAGAAGAGGGAAAAGTCCGAAAGGAATGGGATTTTTCACCAGGGATGCCCTCCTCTCATTTGACTGGGAAATTTCAATTGGTGATGTAACCCTATCTCCTGATGAATTTGAGAAACTCGTGGACATCAAGATGCCCCTTATTCACATCGGAGGGAAATGGGCTGCTTTTAATCCGGTAGAACTAAAACATGCACTGGCAACTTTTCATAGGCAGTATCCGGAGGGCAGAATATCGGTCATGGAAGCGCTCCGGCTTGGACTGAGCGGTGGGGAAACAAAAGGCCTGACGGTAGAGATTGCTCCGGGAGATGAGAAAGCCCGTGAGTTCTTCGCCCCCCTTCTTGGAAGCGACGGACAGGGTGTCATGAAGCGTGAGGCGATACCAGCTGGGTTTAAGGGAACGCTCCGCCCGTACCAGGAAACCGGGTATAACTGGCTCTCATTCATGACCGGATATGGTCTTGGGGCTTGTCTTGCTGATGATATGGGGCTTGGGAAGACCATTCAGCTCATCGCATATCTCCTGTCCGGCAAAGAGAATGGATATCTGCATAGAAACCTGCTTATCTGCCCCATGTCCCTGATTGGGAACTGGCAGCGTGAACTTACCAGGTTTGCACCAGGGCTGTCCATCTATATTCACCATGGAACAGCCCGTGCTGGAGATGAAACATTTGAAGAAGCGATACGAGCGCACGATCTCGTTCTCTCCACGTACCAGGTCATTTCACGTGACCTGGATTTGATGTCCAGACATTCCTGGGATCTCATCGTGCTTGATGAAGCACAGAATATCAAGAACTCATCAACCAGGCAGGCAAAAGCAGTTCGTGCCCTTTCAGGAGATCGGAAGATTGCCCTTACCGGAACACCGGTTGAAAACCGGCTCTCTGAACTCTGGTCAATTATGGAATTCCTGAACGCCGGGTATCTTGGTGGTGAGAAAGCATTTGAACAGGCATACAGTATCCCGATTGAGAAGTATCATGATACGGAGGCATCTGAACGATTGCAGTCACTTGTCCGTCCGTTTATTCTGAGAAGAGTGAAAACCGATCGTTCCATTATCGCAGACCTTCCGGAGAAGAACGTGATGAAACGGTACTGTACCCTGACTTCCGAACAGGCAACCCTGTACCAGGCGGTTGTAGAAGGAATGCTCTCCGAAGTGAAGGATGCTGAGGGAATTGCCAGAAGGGGTATGATCCTCTCTGCTCTACTCAGGCTGAAACAGATCTGTAATCATCCGGATGCATTTCTTGATGATGGAAAACTCACACAGGACCGTTCAGGAAAGATTGGACTCCTCTTCTCTCTGCTTGAGGATGTGCTTGCTGCCGGAGATGCTGCTATTCTATTTACCCAGTTCCCGACATTTGGCGAGCGGCTTGTTGGATTGATAAAAAAGACCTTCCATGAGGAGGTTCTCTTTCTTCATGGGAAAACTCCACGGGCAGCCAGAGACGAGATGGTCCAGCGTTTTGCCCATTCTGCCGGCCCACGGCTCTTTCTCCTCTCCCTCAAGGCAGGCGGAGTTGGCCTGAATCTTACCCGTGCAAGCCATGTCTTCCATATAGACAGGTGGTGGAATCCTGCAGTAGAGGACCAGGCAACAGACCGGGCATACCGTATCGGGCAGGAGAAGAATGTCGCTGTGCATCTGCTCATCAGTGCTGGAACCCTTGAGGAACGGATAGATCTCATGATCGAGGAGAAACGGGCTCTTGCAGGGAGTGTTATCGGAACCGGGGAGGACTGGATCACCTCACTCTCCACTGATGAATTGCGTGATGTATTCAGTCTTCGGGGCGAACTGATCGGAGGAGCATAAATGGGGTACTATTATTTCCCGAAGAGTTCTCCAAGGGCGGTTAAAGACGGCATCAAAGTGAAGAGTAAAAGAGGAGATATCGGGGAGCAATGGTGGTCAAAGCGTTTCCTTGATGCCTTGAACCGGATGGGAATGGACAACCGGCTTGCAAGGGGAAGAACTTACGCACGAAAAGGACAGGTGACCAGCCTGGTTATCAAAAAAGGAGTTGTCCATGCTTCTGTTCAGGGATCAAGGCCCCGGCCATACCAGGTCAGTATCGCTCTGAATACCTGGGATGACAAGGAGTGGAAAAAGGTTATTTCAGAGATAGCAGATCAGGCTCTTCATGCAGCAAGTCTCCTGTCAGGAGAGATCCCCCATGAGATTGAAGAGATCGTAGAGAATGCCGGGGTGCATCTCTTTCCTGGTTCTACAAAAGATCTAAAGACCGATTGTAACTGTCCTGACTATGCAAATCCCTGTAAACATATCGCTGCCGTGTATTACATCCTTGCAGAACGCTTTGATGCTGATCCGTTTCTCATATTTGCAATGCGGGGAAAAGAAAAAGAAGAATTTCTCGAAGAGCTTCGCATTGAACGGGGTTCTCCAGGTGATGAACCGGTTCCAGACCAGCAATCTGTGGATACCTCAGTGACTGAGCCTTCTCCTTTGACTGCTGCCGGTTTTTACGATCTCAAGGTCTCTCTGGACGATTTCAATGTGCATCCGACTGCAGAGCCTGAAGTAACCGGAGCCCTGCTCAGGCGACTGGGACCATCCCCCTTGTTTGTCGGGAAGAAGAATTTTAGTGAACTGATTGCTCCGGTGTATGAATTTGCACCTCTGTATGTCCGAAGAATGATCCACGGTGATGAGAATCCGCCTTCAGGAAAATAACCGGATCCAAAAGAGACAGGAGAAATTTCGTAATATCAGAAGATTCTTTCTTCAATAATGAGAGATAAAAAAAGAGCATTATGGGAACTGTAACGATTCAGGAAGTATAGGATAAATTGGTCTTCATTGAAAAGCACATGGTTACAAAAGAGGAACTTTAGCCCATTATGGATTCAATAGAGATACTTTCAAACCCAGTTACCATGCAGGCATTAGCTAAAAGTGATGAAGATATTCGAAATGGAAAGATCAAAAAAATTTCCGATGTCAATGATCTTCTTGCTGAACTTGATTACCCATGAATTGGGAAATTATCAGAACAGAGACTTTTCTTGAATCGCTCTGTTATTCA
This sequence comes from Methanomicrobiales archaeon, assembly GCA_012520015.1. Classification (GTDB taxonomy): domain Archaea; phylum Halobacteriota; class Methanomicrobia; order Methanomicrobiales; family Methanospirillaceae; genus Methanospirillum. Next base: position 3,118 of record JAAYPD010000311.1, on the reverse strand, counting down.
ACGGTTATCGCCCGGATTTTACTATTTATCAGGTGATTGATGAGATTATTCCGTACTTTTCTTTTAACAGGTTGTAGTTACTAAGTATCTGCTTCTTCAAGATTGTACTTGGTTTGATCATAATGATAATGAGAAGATCATAAGTAATTTTTCCCTGGATCGGGATGAGTGCCAGTTCTGTTGCCAAAGGAAGAGGAACAGACAGTAAATTTCTCTCTCCCTGATCTGATAAAGGGATGACTTTGTATATTCTCGCATTCGGACTTTCATTCATAAATATGGCGAATTTTTTTGTTGACTTTACAATCCAGAATTTATCCCAAATCGATCGCGACACCGGCTCGGCAAGAACCAGATCATCATCAGATAATGAAAACGGATTCTCCCTGATAAAATCAAGGATTCTTTCAGGACGGGAAAAAGCTGCTCTGCGCATCTGGGTAAACTGCTCAACATCCACCTGATTTTCAGGACAGGCGGGGCCGATAAAATCCGGGCCAATTTTATCTATACGGTTAATCCAGCCAATATAATGCTCAAGAATATTACAAAGCCTTCTTGCTGTTGGTTCATGAATATGACTCATCAGTCCTACCTGTTCATCTGATAAATAAATATGATCTTCGAAAGAATCAGTCATGAAATGCTTTGTGGTTCACATCTGAAACTATGAAAATTGCAACAGTTACAAATGATGAAAGTTAACTGATCAGATGCAATTTTCATGGGAAATTTTGACTGCTTTAAATTTATGCGCCTGATAGCTTTCGGGAGATGAGGTGCATGAGATCCTGCATTACAGTTTATATAGATACAGGAGCTGTAAGTACTTCCTCTTCCTATATTTATTTGACAATGGTTGTAACACCAACTGAACATCGTCAAACAAGACCCTGTTCTGTATGCGCTTTCTTTGTTCTGACGACCGATACAGGAATTGGAAGGTGCAACCTTGGAAAAGATGAAAAAGCCGGTTTTGATCTCAGGCGATGGCAACTGGAAGAGTTATCTGCGCTCATCAGGTGGCCATGCATGTATAACCTTACTCCTGATGAGATCGAAGTCTCAATGGATTCCTGGGTAAAGTCTCTTGTAAATGAATCACTCCGGTTCAGGACATCGGTTCAGACCAGGCGTTCAATAACATCAGGCCGAAGAAAAGGAAACAGAAAAGTCTGACTCTCATTTAAAAAAAATTATCTTCGGAATTTTATTTAATTATCATATATAAAAAAATAAACATCCATTAGTCGTACTCGCGCCAGGTATGATTGCACTTGCTATTTGTACATCTAAAGAACCTGACCTCGCTTTCGTCGGCTGATCTAAGCTGACGAAGCCACCAGAACGCTTCGCCATTTCCGCAATTGGGACATTTTACTGCAATAGTTGGTAAAGTGCGGAGTGCATCCATGTCCTCAACAATTACTATCTCTTTCTCTTTTCTCTTATCGGTGATCTGCATCTTTGCTCCTGTCTGCCCCCCTTTCACCCAGCCGCACGAAGTACAGACAAAAGAACCCCCCTGGTTTTTTAGTAGTTTTCCACACTTCTGACAAAACATGATAATAAAGTCTGATAAAGAAACATTTAAAATATTCATAAACTTTTTTTGCCAGGGTTAGTCATGACAAGAGCAGGAGAACAATTATCTGTTCATCCTCCTGAAAATATGGGAGATGTTTGAACTCCTTATCCTCATTTCCTGCCTGTTTTTTCTTTTTGCACAGGTACCTGGAAGACACCGGGTATATGCCGGTATCATCGCCTGGACATCGGTTGTCATTGTATTCATCAGCGGTCTTCCTTCATGGATGGAAGAGAGTAATATCCTGTACCCTGTAATGGCGGCATTGTCCATTCCATTTCTCTTCATTACGATAAAGCTCCTATTAAAAGGTAATAACTCCGTCATCAGCCTGACCAGGGCCGCAGGCATTGCCTTTGCTATCTATGCGCCTTTTGCTTTTATTGAAGAGACAGGCAGCAGCCTTATCACAATGGTTGTCAGTCACACCCATCTTATTCTGGACCTGCTTGGCTACCCGGTCACTCTTGTTCAATGGAACACTTTTCAGAGTGGTTTTTTCAGAGTTGAAATAATCCTGGCCTGCACAGGCATCCAGGCAATTGCGATAATGATGGGAGTAGCCTATGCAGTTCCAACAACAACCAGGCAGAAGATCTTAAGCTTTCTATTGATTGCCCCGGTAATCTACATTCTAAACCTGTTTCGCAATGCAGGTGTTATCATTACCTATACCAGCCAGTCATTTGAGTGGCTCCCAGACATTTCAGGTAACCAGGAGTATGGGTACTCAAGCTTTTTCTGGGCGCACAATATCTTTGCAGAAGGAATTGCTTTGATCTTCCTGGTGGCACTGGCGTACAGCTTATTCAGGCTTATCCCGTCACTTGGAGATTTTGCCGGGGAACTTGTCTCATCATATGAAAAAGAGATCAGGAGTATCGTCTGTAAAGATAAACAATCCGCTGAAGTGCAGAGAGATTAGTGCATACTGCAATGACGAGTACTGATATCCAGGTAAACCCGAAAAGGCCTCCCAGGACCAGAACAAGTATGGTCTCCGGCCTGCCAAAAAAACCGATGCCTTCGAGGGGGTCATCTATTTTTCCCTCGACCCTCTCTGTAAACCCTATCTCCGCATAAGTTACCGGTTTAATAAATGTATTCATCATGGAACCGATAATTGCAACCGCCACGATGCCAAAATCCCACACCGGAGAGACATTAAACCAGTTAGAAATTACCGGCATCCCTGAAAGCCCCACTCCCAAAAGGACGATGGTGTCAACGTACTTATCTGCAATCCAGTCAAAGACTGCCCCGAAGGGAGTCTCCATCCCTGTCATCCTGGCTACAGATCCGTCAACCAGGTCAAGGATAGCAGAGCCTAACAGGAAAAGGCTTCCAATGAAATATGAGTTGAAATAGTAGGATAATGAACATATGCACCCTGCAATAATCGAGAGGACAGTGATAGTGTTAGGTGACAGCCCGGCCTTTTTACATATTTCTGCGATCGGCTCGAGATACCTGATAAATTTGTACCGAAATGCAGTAATATTCATTCTTTGCTCAGTCGTTGATAATAAT
>JAAYPD010000026.1 GCA_012520015.1 Methanomicrobiales archaeon | reverse complement strand
GTAAATGGTGTTCTAAACTTTTCCATTGCAGACGGATGGTGGATTGAAGGATATAATGGCAAAAACGGATGGATATTTGGAAAGAACCACACGAACAATGACAGGAACTGGGAAGATGCATCTGAAATGTATTCTATCCTTGAAAAAGAGATAGTCCCATGTTACTATGATACTGACCTGGATGGAATACCGCGCCGGTGGGTTGCCATGATGAAAGAATCAATAAAAAGCAATGCACCAAGGTTCTCTTCCCGTCGCATGGTAAAAGAATACATGCACAAATACTATACATCCATCCTTTCCTGCAAGGAATGTAATATATTTTCAGATCAGATTCCGTATGAGGAAAAATAAAGAAAATTAAACCTCTGCTTTTTCCGAGGTTGAGAAAGATTCTTCTGCATCACTTATTGCAAGCTGGTACATCCAGTCAAGCAGCTTATTACATGACTCAACAGTGCAGTCTTCATCACATGCGATGCAGGGAATCAGCTCATCACCGGCAAGAAGGCAGTACGGATCTACCGGGCCTTTCATGGCAATCAGCCTGAAAGTCTTAATGCCATCCTGCCGGTATTCGATACGTTCAATCCGGTCTGTTTCCAGTAGCTTTTTTACGATACGTGAACATTTCCTGCTGTCAACCCCAAGGATCTTCCAGAGCTCACTCTGTAGTACGCCTTCAGGTGAAGAGGCAATGATCTGAAATGCATCCTCATCTGTTCCGGACATGTCTACCTTTAGGCAACCGGTGCGATTGACAGAATATTATTTCCCCGAATGACGAGTGTTCCGAGCTTACGACCCTTGTTTTCGCCTGACATGTCTACACTTTCCTCAAGATGCAGGTTCAGGTACTCATCCACTGCCACAAGCCGGCCCTGAAATGTCCTTCCTTCATCCTCTTTCATTTCTACGGAGATAAGAGTGTCAACAAGAGAATAAACTTTCTTGATTGGGAGGACAATACTGCTAACCATCTGCCTCATATAATGTCTGCAGCCATATTAAAGATTCCTGAATGAGAGAAAAATTTGGATCATGATGATGAATAAATCTCTTCTATCTTTTCGATAATACCCTTGCTCCCTATATAAAGGGGAGTTGTCTGATGCTGTTTTTCCGGGACAATCTCAAGAATATTTCTTTTCCCGTCAGTTATTCTTCCACCTGCCTGGGTAATGATAAAACCCAGGGGTATTGCTTCAAATAAGAGCCTGAGTTTTCCTTCAGGATTTTTCGTAGTTCCCGGGTAAGAATATATTCCTCCATATGTCAGTAACTGGTGGCAATCAGCAACAAATGACCCTGAATACCGGACTTTAAACCCGCTTTGATCAAAGTAATCGATGACTCTGACATGTTCAGGCAGCCATTCCATCCTGAGCCCGCCAGTCCCGTACTGTTTACCTTCAGGTATTGAAATGCCTGTTCTGAGCAGGAGATAATGCTCATTTTCCTGGTCCCATGCAAAGCTCTGAACTCCCTTTCCTACTGATACAACAAGAACGGTAAGCGGCCCGAATAGTGTATAAAAAGCTGCCCGTAATTTTGATCCTGGCTGAAGGACACCGCCGCCTTCATAAATACCTACGATTGTCCCTACTGCAAGGTTTGTGGATATAAGGGAGGAGCCGTCAAGAGGGTCCATGACCATGCAGTAATCGGTCCTGGAGTTGTCAAACCTGATGATGTCAGGCTGCTCTTCTGAAGCAAGTTCCCGCACAAGGCCAGAATTTCCTACCACTTTTATCAGGTGCTCATCTGCCCAGGTGTCCATCTGGGTCTGAAGTTCTCCTGATGGGTTCAGAGTTCTTTCAAATGTCTGGTTTTCAAGAAAAGCCTTGCGAATTGTCTCCATCTGGCGCGCTATTAACCTGATAAGCTCAACAAGATCAGGTTCACATCCACATGACTCCAGGTATCTTCGAAGAATCAACATATGATCATAGAGTAGTATCCACGTACTTCATACATACGATTTTGCATATAACACCGGTCTTTTTGATTCCTGCAAAATCAGGATTGGAAGATGATTTCCATAATGCATCAAAAACCAGGGCAGCATCACCTTTAAAACAATACATTATAATTACCTTGGTAACTACTACCTGATATGCAGAAAATGAAATGTTCCATCTGTGGTCATGTGTATGATCCTGATAAAGGGGACAAGGATGCGCCAGCTGGAACTGATTTTCAGGACCTGCCACAAGACTGGGTATGCCCGGTCTGCCTTTCGGCCAAAAGATTGTTCCAGCCGATCTGATTCAGGCGATGACCTTGACGATCCTTCCCTTTTTTATGATAGAGACCTTTCCGCCACTTTCTGATACCACACAACCGACAGAGTCAGTTACACTGGTAAGCGCTGCAACTGATGAGTGACGGGTTCCCATTCCCTTTGGCAGAGATACAAGCGAAGTGTCAACGGTGATATACCGCCCGGCGGCTTCAAGAAGACCTTCACCACTCACCACGAATGCACCATCCAGAAGCGCATATTCTTTTAACATCTCCCTGACATCAGGGACAGATACCATCCGAAGCTCAGGTGGATGACCAGAAAACGGATTTAGTATCAGCTGCCTTGAAAGCTTTAAAACCTCGTCAGCGTCACCGACTATAAAAGAAGTTCCAACCGGCTTGCCTTCCCTGCCCTCCCTCCCGATCTCCATGCATGCCTGAAGCACGGCATCAAATACTTCAGGAGTTATGTCAGTGGATGTAAGTATCCTGTCGCGCCAGGCACGGGTTGAGATTCGTTCCCTGCCATTTGACGCATATTCAGTCATGTCGGTCCCAACACAGATGACGCCGGTCAGCTCGTTTTCCGCATTGTACAGACCCCGGCTGGTCCAGGCAATCCAGAGATGGCCTCCATTCTTTTTACAGTGCTCAAAAATGTGAAGGGCTGAGGATGATGAATCTGATACCTCAAGGAAAAGATCTGCAGGGTTTTCATCAGCAGTAACAACAGGCGGAAAAAGGACGGAAACTGGACTTCCAGTAAGTGTGCCTGGATCATATCCAAAGCATTTTGACGCCGACAGGTTTGCAAACGAGATGGTGCCATCTGGCAATAACCTGATCACGATCGTTTCGGCAAGGTAGAGCTGTTCACGACATTCATACTCAGTCTCTTTCAAAACCGAAGAGAGAGATGTATATTCCCTGCGATCTTCGATGAACCATATTCCATCCCCGGGGATGCCAGAATCTCCAGGATTTATCATTACATGGCAGGGGATATCTACACCCAGTTTTTCCCTGATAACACCTTCCAGCGGCTTTGATGAAGGGGATGTGAAAATCGATCCATCAGTATCATCCTGCCATAAAAAAAAGGACGCTGGGGAGCAACCGATCACTTCATGTTCATCATAGCCTGACATCTGCAGAAAGGCCGGGTTAGTCCTTGTAATGATACCATTGTCTATTTCCAGGCAGGAGAGAGGCATGGAACTGATAACCCGGTTATGATGATCATAGTCATCACGAAGGGATCTCTCTACCTTTGACCGTCCCTGCACCTGTCTCATCAGGGCAATGACCTGCTGATATGCCGCCTGTGTCTGTGGAAAGAGATGGCTACCCTGTGATATGTCAAAGAATAAAAGGTCGTCTTTTTGTACAGAATATAAGATAAATCCAGGATGGTGCCCCTGGACAGCGCAGCTTTTCTGCCAGCCGGTTATTTTTTTTAATTCCGGATCATCGCCACAGGTAAATGGAATAAGGACTATATCAGGACAGATGGCTTTAAACTTTTCTTTTCCTTCCATTACAGATCTGACCAGCGTTAACTCTACCTGAAGTGTGTCTGACAGTAAAGACAGTATGCAGGATGCGTTCTTATCCCCGTCATAGACAAGCAGGACTTTTACCATAAGAACCGAAGACGAGAGTTTTTCAAGTTAGCTATTTACCGGCAGATAAGATGAGTTCTTTGGTTGAAAAAGGTGATACCCGTTACCTGCACATGAGCCATGCCTTAAAACCAGTCTTAATAACAAGAATTATTCATGTTGAGGCTGCCATACATTCTCATCATGAAACGGGTATCAGTAATCGTATCAGGCCGGGTCCAGGGGGTGGGGTTCAGGTACTTTGTTGAGGATATTGCAACCGACATGAAGATTACCGGGTGGGTAAGGAACCTTCCAGATGGAACAGTCGAGATAGATGCCGAAGGAGAAGAAGAAATACTAAAGAATTTTACCAGGACTATCGCCAATACAAAAAAAGGGATGATTCTGGTGAGTGATATATTAGTCAGGGATAAAGAGCTCCATGGCTATACGCACTTTACCATCAGAAGGGATTGATAGTTTTATTGGTTTACAGGATAATTGATGATCATGAAGTTATTACATGTTATATCTGTTCTCATTGTCATGTCGGTCTGCATCATCATGCCTGCAAGTGCTGCATGGTCAATCCCGCACATGCCTCCAAGTACAAAAAACTGGAACGGGTACTGGCAGTTTGAGTACGATCCCAATAACCCGGTATCTGCTGCGATGTACTGCTGCTGGTGGGAATTGGTGCATGGACACCTGAGTAAGTATTCTGATGCATTAAGCGGAGAAACGACTGGAATAACCGGTTCACCTGCCTGGGAATCTGCCAGTACGAAGAGCTATTGTCCGGCATGTTATGTTGATGACTCTTTTCCCACGCTTGAAGCAGACCCTGAACTGATGGCAATACATGACGAACTGATGCAGACCAAGCCATGGCTGAAAGAAGGAAAAGATAAAAAATCCGGTCCTGAAACTCAGTCCGGCAATTCAACAGCCGGAGTTATGTTCTTTAGTGAGCCAAAAAAGATCTGAGCTTTCAAACGTACCAATAATTATTAACACACATTTTTCCAATATACCAGATACCGTTTTTTGCGACAACTTCATTGCTCTTCAATAGATATATTGTATTGTGCCAGATATTAATCTGAAAGACCAGATGCCAGCTGATAAACTGTTTTATGCCGGGTTTGGGAGAAGGATCATCGCCGGAGTTATTGACGGTATCATATTGACTTTAATTGCAGGCTTTGCTGCGTATTATCTTGGACTGACAGAAGGATGGAGAATGCTGCTGATGATGATCCGGCATGAAGAAGTCAGGACTATGGATGGGATACTTGTAACAACGGCCCTGCCAGGCCAGGTGGCAACCTTTCTCCTTGTAACCTGCATTATCATCCCATGGCTGTATTATGCAATTCTTGAATCGTCAAAGAACCAGGCAACCTTAGGAAAATTAGCGGCACGGGCAGTTGTAACTGATCTGCAGGGCAACCGGATCACTTTTGCACGGGCATCACTTAGGCATTTTTCAAAGTTCATGTCACTATTAATCTTCTGTTCGGGGTTTTTCGCGATAATTTATACCCGCCATTCACAGGGATTTCATGACATAATCGCAGCATGCCTTGTATATTACCGGCCAGAAAAAGTAGAGTGAATTAGCAGGGACCACAGGATACCGGTTGTGGATCCTTGAAATAACTATCCCATTTATTATTCTGATTTCCAAAGGATAACAGGGAGTCTGGTATTTCAGAATTTGCTTTTATCCCTGATGTATACCGCTGAAGTGCTGTCCAGTCCTGTGCCCTGATGATGTCTCCGACCGAGGTATAACCAGATAGAGGATCTCCAGGATCTGCACCAGGCGAAGTGGTGTTATTTACCGCGGAATCTGCAATGCTGGTGCCTGTAATATTTGTGGAGCCAGGGGTGT
>JAAYPD010000310.1 GCA_012520015.1 Methanomicrobiales archaeon | reverse complement strand
CTTTCTTCTTGCACAATCCGGGCCACCCACATCATCAGGCGGCGACAAATACTGCTCTTCTGCATGATAAAAAGAAGAGGGAAGATCCTCATAACTCATCTGATACTACCCGCAATACCAGCAAACCAGAACTCTCCGCCACCATCCTGTTTTTCCTGGAAAATTACATCATCAGGCAAGAGCCGGGACAGAATCCGCCCAGGTCTCAATAGTCTCAAGGATAGCATCATCCTCGTAACTGGTGAGAGTAACCTTGTCCCTCTTGAAAGTGACATTATAAAACTCACCATTAGCCGCATGACACTTGATAGTAATGCTAAACCCGTCATCAGAACTGTCATGGGAACCGACCCCGCCCATCGCAGTCTTAAGAGCCTCCAAACCAAGAATACCTGAGATAACCGAGTCAAAACCTACAGAAGTCGGAGCCTTTACAGTAATCCGCCCTACCTGCTTTCCGTCATTGTTCTCATACACAATTGTCCCGGAATAGGATTCTGAGCTCTTTGAAACCGCCGGGAAGTTCTCACCCCCAGATATGTAGGTAGTGCAACCCCACGGGTTATTCGCGACAATAGTCCCGATAATACTGTTTAATTCGGCCTTACCCGCAAGTGGGGTGGATAATTCCCGAACTGAACTTTTCACAACGGATTTTGAGACAAAATCTGCCATAGCTTAAATTCACTCCTGTCACAAATTGACACTTACCTATTGGAAATTTGATATATGTAAGGATGAAAGGGCTGATGGAACGTGCAATGCATGAGTGAGATATTCAGGTTTTGCCGGTGAAGAGAGCAGTATGTATAAGAATAGCGAAAAACCCCAATTTTCGAACATTCGTCGACGATAATTGATCACATGAAATGTAATTGAAGAAATTCAATCCGAAAAAGCTGCAAAAGATGTCAATTTATGGTTGCACTTTTCGCTTAGAATGATAGCTACCGCTATTATTACATACTTTTTTGAATATTATTTAGTCGATATAAGTTGTAAGAAAAGCAGGAAAAAATGCTTTTTGCGTGCACACGTTCAATGGTTGTTACCAAAACATGTCCTCCTTTAAAAATCCGTTTCATAACAGCATATGGCAACTCTCCAAGAGAGCGGACCCTTGATATTGCTTTATTCCTGCGTTTTTCTTTACAACTCAAGGGATGGTTTCGAGTAGCTCGATGCATTGTTATATCCATTGAAGCATTGGGTTTTACGCTAAAATATCCTTTATCCCGTTAAACTGTCTGGCCAGGTGCAGATAGATCGATTTGACTATCGTGAAGCGATGCCGTCGAGGTTCGGACTTCTCGAATAAGAATATGCTCTTTGTCTACTAAGGGATGTATTTTAAATCCAAAATAGGAGTTATTTCCTATTTTACTCCATGTTCCTTCCTTTGGTCGTCGAGTCAGAGCTTCATCACCTCTTGGTTTATCTTTTTTAGCATGACCTGGATCTGCAGTGATAAAAGTCGCATCCTGAATAACTCCACGCTGAATTCCAAATCTCAATTTGTCCATTTGATTTTGTAATTCTTCCCAAATTTAGTCAAGGGAATCACTTTTTATTAATCGTTCTCTGAATAGCCAAATAGTTAAGCGATCTGGGATTGTGTCTGGGAACCCT
>JAAYPD010000309.1 GCA_012520015.1 Methanomicrobiales archaeon | reverse complement strand
GTATTCCTGGAATGCAGTTTTAAAACTCTCAAAAACTTTCCTTTCTTCCGCATTCAAATTTAATTTATCAATAACTACAATTTGGTCATTCACTGAAGCAAGAACACTTTCAGCAGAATCAAGGCTGACGGTACGTTCTTCCGGGACAAGCATCCCTTTATAGGCATCGCCTCTGAACTGAGTAAATGCGCTATTAATTACGCCGATCTGCTGAATCGGGATGAGCCGATCATTATACATCTCGTCGCTTTTTAATGCAAGGTTGCTGATAAAAATAAATCCGATCCCGGAAATGATGAGCATAATGATAATGGTCAGAATAAACCCACCAATCAGTTTCTTCCCGATTTTCATATTCTCGAGCATTTCGATCACCACATGATGTGGATTTGAGTACACTGCTTTAAATAACCTATGTTAGTCTGAACCACAGTTTTAATGTTTGAAATGATCGACATATTGAGAAATGCTCTAATTCTACTGGAAAATTTTTGCTGCAGTTTTGGATGCAGATGAAGTCCCGGTGTTTGTACTGGTGAACAAAACCTGATGAAACGGAGATTATTTCAAGGTTAGCACTTATACAGTACTTCATAGTATCAGGTGCCAGTTCCAGAGCGTTGTGCCATTAACAATAACTCCTGAATAATTTTCAGAAAATGCAATCTGCGCTTTGCCAGAAAAAAATTCAGGAATAAAGGTTATTGGTATTTGTTGAATTTGCAATTCAAACGTTTGCAGGTATTTTTAAAGGTAATTTTTTTTCTGTCAATGAACATTATACAAAACCCCGGACCAGTCTATAGTCAGCTGCTTATCGTCACAGGAGCCTTACTCATCAGCTTATCCCCTGTCTTCGTCGTCCTTTCAGGTGTTAGTGCAACATCATCTGCATTTTACCGGATGGCATTATCTCTGCCGGCTTTGTTCCTGCTGCTCTTCCTAACCGGTGGCAAATTATGGCTTGGTATGAGGCAATGCGGGATTGCCCTGCTTGCAGGTATTTTTTATACACTTGACCTTACCTGCTGGCATCAGAGTATCCTGCTCATTGGCCCTGGGTTAGCAACCATCCTTGGTAACTTCCAGGTATTTGTCCTTGCGGCCTTCAGCGTTTTTGTCCTTCATACCAGGGTCACCTTAAGGCTTATCCTTGCCATCCCTGTCTCAATTATTGGCTTGTATCTGATCTGCGGAGTGCAATGGAGTGCTGCCAGTGATGACTTTCAGCTTGGAGTTATACTTGCCCTGACTACTGCCTTCTGGTACGGCGGATACGTGCTCATACTGCGGATGCTTCAGACATCATTTGACCTGGAAGGAAAAATTGCAAATCTCTGCATGGTCTCTATCTTTACGACAATAATTTCAGGACTTGTAGTAATCGGTTCAGGAGACACTTTTTCTGTTCCAGGGGTCGGATCCTGGCTTTATCTTGCTGGTTATGCTGTAATATGCCAGGTCATCGCCTGGCTTTTGATATCTATAGGGATTGCCCACACCACACCGATTAAAGTAGGACTTATCTTACTTCTGCAACCAGCAGGGGCATTCATCTGGGATATTTTTATTTTCAGGCTTCCATTTACAAGTGTTACCCTTCTTGGAGTGGTGATTACGCTTGGGGCAATCTATCTTGGTTCGACAAGCACCAGTCCGGGTGAGAGATCAGAAACCGGGTAATGACTTAAATTTTCAAATTTTTCTGGAATCATTCATGTTCTTGGATGGAAATTATTATATATATTCTATAGCCGAGCTTTCTGCAGCGGCGAAGAGCATTTGCCAGTATCCATGAGATACATTAAGCACATATGCCCTGGGATAACCATCCTTTCAAAATAATTGTTCCCGGAGTTTATGCAGGGCATAAAAATGTTTAATGCATCGTTTTACTTAACTGATAACTGATAAAAAGGAGATCCATTAGATGTTTACAAAAGTTCTCATTCCCTATGATTTCTCAAATGACTCGGAATATATCATAAGGTGCCTGAAAAACATTCCACAGATAAGAGAGATAATACTCTTTCATGTAACAAGAAGCCTTTACCTTATCTCAACTCCTGAAAGGGAAAATCCTGAGACTGACTATGCAAGGTTACGACTTGAAAAAGTCAAAGAGCTCATAGAAATGCCAAGATCAAAAGTCAGGGTAGTGGTGGAAGAGATATCAGGCGGTGAGGTATCTGACGCAATCATCAGGATTGCAGACCGGGAGCAGGTTTCACTAATCATGATGGGCAGGAGGGGCCGGGGCGTTATTGAGACATTGCTTCTTGGAAGCACGGCATGGGATGTTCTCAGGTATTGCCCGTCCGACCTTCTGCTGATTCATCCTCCAGGCAAACCCCTTCGCCTCTCGCCAGGTATACGCTGCCCTGACCTGTTTACTAATGTGATGTTATGTAAGGATTTTTCATCGCCTGGAATTGAGGATCTCTGCATGGACATCTATCCTTATGTAACATCAGTAGAGTTATTTCACGCAGTTACCAGGGGGGATAGTGAAGAAGAGGTTAATCATGCGGTAAAGGATGCCAAAGAAGAACTGGAAAAAGTTGCAATTACCTGCAATGGGAAAGACATTACCTGTAACATTCATGTCAGGGTTGGAGATGCTGCTGACGAGATAATCAGGTTTTCCGAGGAGAAGAATATCTCTCTTATTGTTGCAAAATCGACTGGCCGGCAGGGAATTGTGAAAAAAATCGTGGGTGGAACGACTGAGGCAATTGCGAGAAGTGCCAGAAAGCCTCTTCTTGTCCTTAAAAAACATGATGCCAGGTCTTAATAGTAACAAGCCTTATTCATCTCTCATTTTTTCCAACTCATAAAGGAGAAGATGAACGGTAAATATCGATACTTTGATATGATGTACTATCCCTGTACTTTTAACTGATGAAAAAATTTTGAAAATCTCGTAGAATTATATGTTATCTGACTTTAAAACACAACTTTTTGAAATATCCAGGGCCATAATTCCGATTACGGTAATTATTCTCATCATCCATTTCCTGTTCATACCTGACTTTTCATTGTCACACGCTTTCCAGTTTACTATGGGAAGCCTGATGGTTATCCTTGGCATTACCCTGTTTCTTGTCGGAGTGAACCTTGGGCTGATTCCTATTGGAAATGCTATAGGATCAGAAACTGTCAGATCTGGATCGATTCCTGTCATATTACTGATAGCATTCCTGTTCGGGTTTTTTGCAACAGTAGCAGAACCTGATGTAAGGGTGCTTGCCAACATGATAGAGAGTGTGGCTGGAAACAGCATTGACCGGCTTGGTCTTATCCTGG
>JAAYPD010000308.1 GCA_012520015.1 Methanomicrobiales archaeon | reverse complement strand
TAAATCTCGTACTTATTTCCCATGAACTCAACGAGTTATTTGGTCATCATCGTATATGACGGCAGCGATATGGGACCAGGACATACATGTGTGAAGGCATAAATAGTGTTCCGCTCCAATTAGAGATTAACAAAAATATGGCAGAAAATACTACTCATAAGTTCCTTAGCAAGCGGGATGTTCTCTTAAATAAGGCAGATGCATTCGCATTGGAAGCAGACCAGCTTGCTTACCAGGGTAAGTACGAGGAGGCGGTTGACAAATATGACCAGGCACTTGCGATATACCCTTCAAACCCGGATCTCTGGGCTTTTAAAGCAATAACCCTTTCCGGAGGCCTTGGAAGAAATGAGGAGGCGCTTGAGTGCTGGGAACGGGCAAAGAAACTGGATCATGTCCTTGCCGATGCAATTACGGATGTACCTTCCTCTGAAACCACCATCACAGTGCATGAACGCGACCTGGTAGACTTCAAGGGAAGCACCGCAGACAGGATTCGAAACCTTGTCAAACAACAGGCGATGGATAAGAAGAAAAAATAATATTTTTCCTGAAAAATAAATTTTCAACCGCTTTTTTCCTATTCAGGTTTACCTTATGCTACCACAAACTCATGATTTAATCCCGGTCTACCTTGCAGAAACCGGGACAATAAGGAGGCTCATGAAAGTAGCCAGGACAGATGAAGAATGGCAGCAGATACTGGACAAAAACACCTATGAAATCACCAGGAAAGGGAGGACTGAACCGGCATTTTCCGGGGCATTTTATGCAACGAAAAACCCGGGCCTTTACAGGTGTGCATGCTGTGGCACTGATCTCTTTTCATCGGTTGATAAATTTGAGTCAGGAACTGGTTGGCCGGGTTTTTCAAGACCGGTCTCTGATATGAATATCAGAACCAGACCTGATACCAGTTTTGGAATGACGCGGACTGAAGTTCTTTGTGCTCTTTGTGATGCTCACCTTGGACATGTCTTTGATGATGGACTTTTGCCGTCGGGCCTGAGGTACTGTATAAACTCCGCATCATTGTGTTTCTTTCCAGGCATTATCGCAATAAGGCAGGAGTAGTCAGGAATTAATTGCTTTTCTGATTATTCAGACATAAAGTAAAGCAACCTCTCCAGGTCCGGTCTGGAACATCCTGATATTGTACCGCCTTGGGGATCCGTTAACCAGGAGATTTACATCATCCATGCAGTCGCGCCCCCCTTCCATGGCTATCTTTCTGCATATGGTGCATACCTTCTGGCTTTCATCATCATGAAACACCTCTTCAATAGGCCTGCCTGGAACACATCTTCCGCTTATTCCGGTTATCTCTTCTGCAGCAGGGTTTGCACTGTGGCAAACAAGGCTTCCATCGATTTCAAATCTGAAGATCTGAAGTCCAATGGGAAGGCGTTCGATAACCCTTGACAATTTCTCTTCTGATTCTTTTTGAAGAGTTATATCCCTGAGACTCTCTATTGCTCCTGCCTTTTTCCCGTCCTGGTCATAAAGTAATGAAGCCCTTGCAAGGAAATAACGCTTCTTTCCGGCAACCTGAAGCACGCCGTCCGCGGTAATGATGTCGTCTTCCCTGTGTACAGATGGGTAAGATCGTTCAAATTCCGGGTCAGGAGACAGGAGCAGATCAATTATCATGGGTCTTCGCGAACCATAGAATGGGACTGAATGGGCATATGCTCCTCTTCCGATCATATCCTCTGCTCTTGTTTTTGTGATCCTCTCAATCTCCCGGTTCCATGCAATGATGATTCCTTCTGTACTTATGGCAAAAGTAGCATCAGGGAGAAAGTTGATGATATCGTGAAAGCGCTGTTCTGATGCCCTGACAGCCTGAAAGGCCCTTCTTCTCTCTACAGCAGTCTCGATCTTGCGGGCAATATCTGAAAACTGCTGTTTTGGATCCCCTCCTTTCTGGACATAAAAGTCAGCTCCGATATTGACAGCATCCCCGGCAACCGCCTCATCCCCGCGGCCGGTAAAAAGAATAAAAGGGACATCACCACAGTGTTTCCTGACTAAACGCAGGAGCTCAAGACCATTCATCCCTGGCATCTGGTAATCTGATATGATGACATCATATGAGTTCTCTTTTAAAAGACTGACTGCTTCTTTCCCTGACAAGACACCTGTAACGGAAAATTCCCCGGCACGCTCAAGAAACAGCCGGCCTATATCCACCAGTACTGGTTCATCATCCACAAAAAGCACAGAGATCATAATTGCTGGAAGATCTCTCACATGTGATGATTAAAGGTTCCGATTCTGTCATGTCTTATGATAGCAGGGTGTTTAAGGGTGTTATAAAGATTTAAGGCATCATGGACAGAAAAATTATTCACCTGCTTAAGTATCGGGATTCATTCTTCCGTTACAGTCAGAAGTCTGTCTGGGATAACTGATACGATAATGCTTCTCAAGAAACTTCAATATCTTTTCCGATTCAATCCACCTGCTGTCCAGCTGGTCGATCATTTTGTCTATCTCCCACACCTGTTTAATGATGCAGTTAAAAGAGGTATCATTCTGGAACTCGGCACAGGCAAGTATTACTGCAAGAGGATTTCTAATTCCGTCGTTTAGTATTGCAAGCTCAGCAAGGTTTCTTTTCAGCTGGGATACGGCAGTTGCATTCTCTTCTTCCAGTTCTCTTTGCCTGGTGATATCTACTCCAAGTGCGATGGTTGCCCTGTGCAGACCAGACCTGTCGTTTATATTTGCCGAGTTCCATTTTAAGATCCTTATTTTACCTGTCTTTGTCCTGACCGGAATTTCAGTTGACTCAAGATGCATACCAAGCCCTGTGAGATGGATAAAAGAAAACAACCTTGTATTCTCCTGTTCAGGCAGAATGTATCTGATCGTCTTCCCACTCAATTCATCCATGGAATATCCGGAGAGTTCTTCAAATGCCTGGTTAACCTGGATGATATTTCCTTCCCTGTCCCAGACGATTATTGGTGTACCGGCATGGGTGATAAGATTCTGAAGATATTCACTCGTCTCTTTTAACTGTTCTTCAGCCTCGACTCTTCTTGTTACATCTGAAAAGATCATGGCAAAGCCGGTTTCAAGCCAGGGGGAGACTGATACTGAAAAATACTTCGACGGATTTGGCAGAAATCTCTCAAAAAAAATCGGTTTTTTTGTTTTTACCACGGAGTAACATTCATCAAGGCATGGAACATGCCCGGTTATTTCAGAGATGCATTTTCCTCTGATAACATCACCATTATGATCAAATATCTCTTCATATCTCAGGTTGACATCTTCAAACCTGAAATCTACCGGGTTCCCATCTTCGTCTTTTACAAGAGTAAAAAGTGCGACCCCTTCTGCCATATGGGTGAACAAAAACCGAAATCTCTCTTCGCTTTTTCTCCATCCCTCTTCCGATCTCTTAAGGGATACCACCTGGTGGATCCTGTGAGAGAGCAGGGCAAAGTTATAGGATGGATCTTCTTCTTTTTCAAGGTACCCGGATAATCCCTCATTAATCGCCTCAACGACCGCCATCTCCTGTCCAATGCAGGAAACAAGGATAAATGGGATCATGTTGCCTTGTTTTCGAAGTATGCGAAGAAAGTCCAGCCCTGATAATGTTGGCATGATATAATCAGAGACAATAATATCATACTCAGTCTCCTGCATTAACATCAGTGCCTCCTCTGCAGATGTAGCCGTATCTACTGTAAATTCTCCAGTTTTTTCGAGAAAGGCCTTTGACAGGAAGAGCATATCCGGCTCATCGTCCACGCAGAGGACTGAGATCATCATGATATGCATAACCGGGCACAATTAAAATATTTTGCACCACGTAAGAACTGGTTTAACCGGCAAAGATTTACGGTATGGTGAAAAAATTACTGAAATTTTTTACAAACAAAGAAGATTAGGGCAGGTAATTTTCCGGTAATCTGATGAGGCCAGAAACCGGTAAAAAAAGATCAGAAATATTCTAAAACCCTTAAGTTCCGGAATCTATAGGTAATTGTTTCGACGAAGCCAGTCCCGCTGGGGTGGTGTATACCGGTAGGTAATGTCACATTTATCGTCCTGAAAACTCCATGGGACGATGATGATAATATCTCCTTCACGTATCCAGGCCCGCTTCTTCATCTTTCCCTTGATTCTGCCAAGGCGGGTTATGCCATCTGAGCACCTGACTCTGATGTGATTTGCACCCATCATCAGTTCTGCAATTGCAAACTGTTCATTATTGGATTTTTTAGGGAGTCGTACCCTGATTATTTCATCTTCGGTGCTTTCTTCTTCAAATGCTGGCATTTCCTCATCCAGTTCATCGTCCATTTTTCTAATCAAACCCACTCCGGATAATGATAATTTATGTAATACGATTTTCTACCTGAAGAAAGTTTGTGTAAGTTCCCCATATCCTGAAATTTTTGCATAACCCTGTTTTATTTTAGGCTGCACCACTATTGACGTAAACATTCATGAATGTGCACCATAATAATCTATCATAAGAACCATGACTCATAAAAACCATGAACTGAAAACACTGCTTGATGATGTAAATGAAGGACATCGTCTGACGTTTGATGAAGCGGTAAGCCTTTTTAAGACCAGGGACCGGACATCGTTTCTTATTGCGGCAGCAGCTGATTCTCTTCGGGAGAAGAGATGTGGAGAGGCAATTACATGGGTAAAAAACCAGAACATAAATTGTTCTAATATCTGTGTAAATAATTGTGGATTTTGTGGTTTTTCCTGTAAGTCTGGTGATCCTGGTGCGTACGAGCTGACACTTGCTGCTATAGGGGAAAAGGCAGCACTTGCAGCTTCCCGTGGCGTTACAGAGATATGCACCGTGAGCGGGTTGCATCCGGAGTATGATATGGACTCTTACCTGTCAGTTTACCAGACTATCAGGAGACATGCACCCGGTGTTCATATACATGCATCAAACCCGATGGAGGTTTCATATGCGGCCAGGAAATCGGGTTGTTCCACAATGGAAGTGTTGGAAGCTTTTAAGGATGCCGGGGTTGGGACATTATGTGGAACTGCTGCCGAGATTCTTGTTGATGATATCCGTGAAATCATCTGTCCTGGCAAAATTACCACTGATGAATGGATAAAGATAATTAAAGAGTCCCATGACTGCGGGCTTCGTTCAACTGCGACTATCATGTACGGGCACTGCGAGTCAACTCATGACCAGGTTGCACATCTCTCCCTGCTACGCGAAATACAGGATGAAACAAATGGTTTTACTGAGTTTGTTCCACTTTCCTTCATCCACCCGGGAACCCCTGTTTATAAAAAGGGTATTGCAAGACCCGGAGCTACAGGGAGAGAGGATATGCTGATGATTGCAGTCTCACGTCTGTTTCTTGATAATTTTACAAACATCCAGGTATCCTGGGTAAAACTTGGACTAAAAATGGTGCAGGTAGGCCTCATGTCTGGTGCAAATGATCTTGGCGGAACATTATATGAAGAGAGAATATCGTCATCAGCTGGTGCCAGTGCCGGCGAGTACCTGGACCCTGCAGACATGCGGTACATCTCAGGGGATCTTGGAAGACCTCTTGTTGAACGGAGAACTGATTATTCGCCTGTATGAACAGGAAGAATAACTATACCGATATATTGTTATTCGTTCATCTTTTTACTTTCATCGCATGCAGGCAACCTGATGACCTTCGGGGATATATCAATGCACATGAAATCATCTCTCATGCCACTTATTAAACCAGGACATGTAATGCTTGCATGCCTTCTCGTCCTCTTTTTATTGGCGGGAGCTGCCAGTGCGGTCCTGCAGGAAGAGAGAACGCCGACTATGATCTCTATCGCCCTTGACCCGGTAAAGCCCCAGGCAGGAGAACCATTTTACATCACCGGGACTCTTGTTACAAAGTCTGGCGAACCTCTTGGAAACAAGTGGATAGTTCTTGAATCAACCGCTGCTGGTGCAACACCAGGAAAATTTCAGTACCTGAAAGTCACCAGGACTGAACTTGATGGTTCCTACTCGTTTTTCAGACCGGCTGCATCACCTCCCGAAGATCTTAAGGTCAGGTTCAAAGGTCTGTACTTCTATGATGCATCCGAATCTGAGATTGTTACAGCAAAAAAATAATTTTTTATTTTAATAATAAGAGCATCGTTGCGGTCTGGTTAATATGACCAATGTACTCTTCACCATAAGTTGAGAAACCAATTGTAGGGATATCTGAAAAGATCTTCCCATACTCAGACTCTTTTCCTTCTTCTCTCAGTTGTAATGTTCGGAGAATACAGTTGAAGTTGATCACCGCCTCTACTGGCGCAGTCCTGTTCTTTTCTTCCAGTAAAATTCTTGTATCGGAGATGATATTGGTGGATGAGAGGACCTCAAGCTCAAGCCCCTCTCTTACCTGGCAGTAAAAGTAAACTGCGTCCCCTTCAATCCTCTGTGGGCTGCGGACAAAAGGTTCGTCTCCTGCCATCAGGCCAACCGGATTTTTCATGAACCTGGACGCAGCCTCAGAAAGGGGTACACCAACAGCCTCTGCATATGCAACCGCGGCTGGTTTTCCATCAAACTCGATCACTTTCCTGGTGGCTGTGTCAACCTTCGTCGGAGTGAGTTTCTTCCCAAGTGAACAAAAAGACTGGGTTTTAATGATGTCAAATCCTTTTTTCGGTTCAAGGATTGCAAACACTGCTGTGTTTGTGTAGGCATTTCCATCAAGGTAAACGAAGGTCTTTGAAAAAGCAAGTTCATCCCCTGCTGATCCCCCAATCACCTGGATGTTTGTCAAATCGCCAATCCTTTCCATCGTCGACTCTTCTGCTCCTGAAAGACCATCAAAAAGTATAAGGCCTACGTATTTTGCCGGATCCAGAGCAATTGGTGTCGAACCGACGGCACCGGAAAGAGATTTAAGGGTGGTGTCGGCATTGGCAGGTGATTCCAGGGGGATGATGCCAGCGTGGACACTGCTTATCGTGTCTGCATCAAGGGCCATGGCAACAAC
>JAAYPD010000307.1 GCA_012520015.1 Methanomicrobiales archaeon | reverse complement strand
GTTTGCAAGGTTTTACCAGGAGAAGGAGGGTGGGAAAGAGGATTGGGAGATATCAGAGGAGCGGTGAGAAAAGCCGTGATACCGACTGTTTCATCTTAATTTTTAACGGAAGGGCTGCCATCCGCTCTGCTGTCAGCTCTGAGCATAGTTTTAGATCCTGCAGGAAGTATTCTTTCAGTTCTTTTGCGGTCTCATGATCGTACATTATCGCATTGGTTTCAAAATTGAGCCTGAAACTCCTGACATCCCAGTTGGCACTTCCCACTGATGCCGCAACTTCGTCGACTACGATAGTTTTTGCATGAATAAACCCCTTGTCATATGTATATGCCCTGACCCCGGCATCGATCAGCTGTTCAATATAAGAGTACCCTGCCCAGTACACGAACCAGTGGTCAGGTTTTGCAGGCATCATTATCCGTACATCTATGCCTGACAGGGCAGCCATCCGAAGAGCATCCATGATACTCTCATCCGGGATAAAGTATGGTGTCTGTATATAGACCGATTCGGAGGCAAGGGTGATGAGTTTCAGGTATGACTCCTTAATCGGGTTCCAGTAGGTATCCGGCCCGCCTGATACGATCTGCATTGGAAGCCAGGCATCCCCTGCTGCCTTGTCTTCTGGAAAATAACGTGGATCATACTCTATTTTGTCTTCTTTTGAGGCATAGTTCCAGTCAAGGATGAACCTTATCTGCATGGCAAGGGCCGCATGACCATTAACCACGATTGCCGTGTCACGCCATGGTGCCCATTCAGCAACCCTGCCAAGGTAATCATCACCAATATTAAAGCCGCCGACAAAGCCGGTTTTCCCATCAATGATGGCAATTTTCCGGTGATTCCTGTAATTCAGCCTGGGGTGAGAGATGTTCATCAGAGACGGGAAAAAGAAAGCAAGTTTTCCACCTGCAGCCAGGTATGGTTCATAAAAGGCTCTCCGGGGACCAGCCGATCCAAGTCCGTCTCCAAGGAACCTGACCTTTACTCCGGCTTGTGCCTGCCTGGTAAGTGCTGCAAAGATCTCGTTTCCGATTTCGTCATCCTTAAGAATGTAATATTCCATGTGGATATGATCTTTCGCCTCGTTGATTGCCTGGAGAAGAGACTGGAACTTCTCATTTCCGTCGACAAAGATTCTGACCCTGTTGCCTGTTGTTACAGGGGCCTTGTTGCTCTCCATCAACATCAACATCATCCGTTTATATCCGTCAGCTATCGGCTGCTCTCCTGGAACTTCACTGATTAAGAGTTCCTCTTTTTGTGATTCGATGATCTCCGCCAGTTTATCATCATCCTCTTTCTTCACTGTAAACATCCGATCCCGGTAAAAACTCTGGCCTACAAAGAGATAGAGGATAAAACCCACAACAGGGAGTAGCAGAAGGGCCATAAGCCAAGCGATGGTCGTGGTGGGGTTCTTCCTCTCGATAAATACGACGGTAATGGCAAAGATTATGTTAATTACAAAGATTATCGGTATGATAAAGTCATAGATGAAGAGCAGTAATTCATGTACCATGAAAATTTCCTTAATGGTGGATTTGTCATTTCAGAATAGAATGATATCGATGGGATGCATGAACCGTAAGATGCCAGAGACCCGGGTAATTTTGGCCGGACCGGTATAGATCCCTGGTGGAAAAAAGTCCGTGGAGTACCACGGGGATTGCCAGGGGAGTGTAAAGGGGTTAAAAAGATTATTTAAGATCTTTAAACTGTGGCATGGTCGCCCTGATCTCTTTTCCGACCTCTTCAATCAGGTGCTCTTCATCAGCACGGGTAAGAGCAGTAAACATCGGGCGGTTTACCATGTTCTCAAGCATCCATTCCTTTGCAAAGGCCCCGGACTGGATCTCCTCAAGTATCTCCTGCATGGCAAGATAAGACTCAGGACCGATTACCCGTGGGCCCCGGGTCAGGTCACCAAACTGCGCTGTGTTCGAGATTGCATTGCGCATTTTTGTAAACCCGCCTTCATAGATGAGATCAACAATCAGCTTGGTCTCATGCAGGACCTCAAGATATGCCATCTCAGGGGCATATCCTGCCTCAACAAGGGTCTCAAATCCGGCCCTGATGAGCGACGTCATACCTCCGCAAAGGACGGCCTGTTCTCCAAAGAGGTCTGTCTCTGTCTCTTCACGGAAACTTGTTTCAAAGACTACGGCACGGGTCGCACCGATACCTTTTGCATATGCAAGGGCGGTTTTTCTTGCATTACCTGAAATGTCCTGGTGTATTGCGATCAGTGCAGGGACTCCCATGCCTTCGGTGTACGTCCTGCGGACCATGTGCCCAGGCCCTTTGGGCGCTACCATGATGACATCCACATCTTCCGGAGGAACAATCTGGCCAAAATGAATGTTAAAACCATGTGAGAACATGAGGGTTTTTCCTTTGAGAAGTCCCTTTGCAATATGATCGCGGTATACAGCCCCCTGGTGCTCGTCAGGGATGAGAACCTGGATAATATCAGCTCTCTTTGCTGCATCAGCGACTTCCATCACTTCAAAGCCTTCGCTCTTTGCAAGTTCCCAGCTTTTGCCTGGACGAAGACCGATGACAACTTTAAGGCCGCTGTCTTTCAGGTTTAATGCCTGACCTCTTCCCTGCGATCCAAACCCGATCACTGCAATCGTTTTTGATGAGATTGCAGACATATCGGCATCCTTGTCATAGTATTTCTCTAACATGGTGGCCTCTGTTTTTGCACTCTTTACAATCATTTGGGCGGATATGATATCTCTTTTCCTTTCACCCAGGTACCTGTGGTGCAGTAGAAGTCCTTGCAGGGTAATGTGGTGCGTTGTCGCGCATCAACTGCACCACCGTATAGAGATCATCTACAAGAGTGTTTATTTTATCAGGCATCATGGTAAATTTAGAATTATCATGGAGTACGAAATCAGGTATAAACCCTCATATGCCATGCTTGAAGTAACGCTTGCCCCTGGAGAGTCGATAACCGCAGAGGCCGGGGCAATGAGCTGGATGCAGCCATCCATCGAGGTTCACACCCGCATGAGAAAAAAAGGGCTCCTTGGTTCAATCGGCCTTGCACTAATCGGCGGGCAGTCTTTTTTTGTGAATGACTTTACCGCAACAGGTTCAACAGGAAAAGCAGGATTTTCTGCTGCGCCACTTGGGGATGTGGACATTTTAAGAGTTACGTCAGGTAAAGGTTATATCATCCAGAAAGCGGCATACCTGGCATCGGAGAAAGATGTCAGCCTGGATGTTGAATGGCAGGGCTTTACCAAGGGATTATTTGGCCAGGGCCTTTTCATGATCAAGGTGGCCGGGGAGGGGCTCTTGTTTATCAATACCTTCGGAGCAATTGACAAGCATGTGCTTGCTGCCGGAGAGAGGCTGATTGTAGACAATTTCCACCTGGTTGCATTCAGTGACAGCTGCCAGTACACGGTAACAAAATTTGGCGGCTGGAAAGAGACATTGCTCAGCGGTGAATTTCTTGTCACCGATATTACAGGTCCAGGAGAGGTATATATCCAGACAAAGAATATTCGCGAGATGGCTGACTGGATCTGGACTTTGATTGAACCGCGGGTTCAGGCGAAAGCCAGGTAACATAACCGGTGTGGCATAGACAGGGGATTATCACCGGTGTAGAAAGGCGGCATTACTGCACCAGTGAGAAATATTTTTTGCACCAATATTTAAAATGATGCCAGCTGCCATGGAAAATTTATATTCATTCTGACGACGACATAGTTTTGGGAGTGACATCCTATGAGTGATTGTTTTATTGCACGGTAAAAAGATTTCTTTCCTGGACACTACGCTTCGTGATGGCGAACAGACACCTGGTATCTCCCTTTCCCCATCGGACAAGGTTGAGATAGCAGCGGCTTTATCGGACATCGGTGTTCATATCATCGAGGCAGGATCTGCAGTTGCTTCAGAAGGAGAACGGGAGGCGATCCGCCTGATTGCCCAGGCCGGG
>JAAYPD010000306.1 GCA_012520015.1 Methanomicrobiales archaeon | reverse complement strand
GACGAATTGTGACCGGTATCCGTCAAGAAAGTTCCTGTATGTTGCTATTGCCCCTTCTGCAATGGATTTTTCTTTATCAGGGATTATGAGGTCAGGGTCAAAGTCCATCCTGAATCCAAGGCCCTTACATTCAGGGCAGGCTCCAAATGGACTGTTAAAAGAGAACATCCTCGGCTGTAGTTCTTCAAATGTGATACCACAGACCGGGCATGCCATCTTCGATGAGTATACCCGGTCAGAACCGTCCTCACAGCTGACGATGATGAGTCCCTCGGATCTTGCTGCTGCCTGTTCACATGCCTCTACAAGCCTTGAATGTTCTGACACATCAAGGCGGTCGATCACAAGGTCAATATCATGCATCTTGTACCGTTCAAGGGAGATCTCATCATCCGTTCGGGTTATCTCTCCATTTACCCTGACCCTTGCAAATCCTTCCCTGTTCAGATCCTTAAAGAGCTGCTGGTAAGTTCCTTTCTTTTTCCTGACAAGAGGTGCGAGTATTGTTATCTGCCCGGTGCATTCCTCTTCTATTCGTTCAGCGATACGCTCTGGAGACTGTCCGATGATGGGCAGATTATGCTCAGGGCAATAGGGGATACCAATTCGTGCATATAACAGCCTCATATAATCATAGATCTCGGTGACGGTTCCTACTGTAGATCGCGGGTTTTTCGAAGTTGATTTCTGTTCAATGGATATGGCCGGGGATAATCCCTCAATCGCATCCACATCAGGTTTATTCATCAGGCCAAGGAACTGGCGGGCATATGAAGAGAGGGATTCGACGTACCGCCGCTGACCCTCTGCATAAAGAGTGTCAAATGCCAGAGTTGATTTTCCAGAACCTGAAAGCCCGGTGACGACAACTAACTGGTCACGGGGGATGGTTACAGATATGTCTTTCAGGTTGTGTTCCCTGGCACCTTTAATAGTGATATTTTTCATGATTAGTTAGATAATTGAGAAAATTTCAGTTCTCGGTTCAGTAAGAGATGGGATTGCTGCGTGCGTGATGCATGTGTTTGTATATGTTTTAATGTAATCACTCAAATGGCTTACCAGTCTTCATATTGGAGAGGGTTGTCTTTTATATATATTGGAAGAAAATTAATGGCTCTTTTAAACCGTTGTTGTTAAAAATGGAACAATATTAACTTTATAAAATAGGTCATATCTTAAAGGGTTTTAAGTAGGTTTTGCTGTGGAGATCATTTTTTTTCTTTGGTTGTTGCAATGATCTCTTCTTTTAAATGGCTAAATTCCTGTTTTGAGAGATCCCCCTCTTTGTACATCTTTACAATTTTATCAAGTTCCTGTATTCGTTTCTGTAATTTCTCTTCACGTGGGTCTGCCGGTTTTTTTTCTTCATCTTTCGTTTCTATTTGTGGAGCCATGATCATAAGCAGCGCCCCAATTCCAATTATTATCCATGCAATTGGTATTGAAAGTTCAGTATTCTGTATCATCTGGGCCATTACCGGGTCCATCTGTCCACCCATCGACGGGGTAAGGCCTCCTGACAGAACCATCTGCATGGCGTACCCAATGGTGGTTGCAGAGTACACGTCGTAAGCCAGGAGAAGAAATGCAAATCCTCCTGTCAGGTATAAAAATTTAATCTTCTCGGCATATACGAGAAAGGCTGCTGCAAGCGCAAGAAGGATGTACAGGTATCCTGATGCAGTCGGACAATACAGGCACGTCACTCTTCCTATGACCGGGAGTTCAACGTACATTGCAATCCCGCCAGTCAGCAGGGCTATTGCTCCAATATATCCGGCAAGTTTCTGAATGACACCTGTTACCCGTGTAATGTCAACTTCTTCATCCAGGTTCATGATAGTGCCTTGTAAGGAATATTCCTCCATGGCAATTTAAAGGATCGGTAATTGATATCTGAAGTCAGCACGCATTTTCTGTATACTTTCTATGCAACCCACTTACATAATCGGTCATCGTCAGCCGGATACGGACAGCATTGCCAGTTCAGTGGCATATGCGTCATTGCTTGGCCAGATTTATCCAGGCACATTCATAGCTGCACGATGCGGCGACCTGAATGCTGAAACACAACATGCCCTCACAATTGCCGGAATAGAACCTCCGGTTCTGATAGAAAATGTAGAACCATCTGTTGGTGACATTCCGTTTTTGTACACCCAGAAGGCGCCTATGAACATCCCGGCGATTGATGTGGCTTTGCTGATGGATGAATATGACATCAGGAACATTCCTATTGTAGATGATGAAAACAGGTTTTTAGGCCTTGTCAGTGAACATGGTCTGGCCAGGGCATATGTCAGCCCAAATGCAAGTCTTCCATTGAAAGTCGGCCCGATAAAACTTGAAGCACTTGCCAGAATCCTTCAGGCGGAGACAGTTCATGCAGCACATGACCTGATCCATGGGAAAGCTTCCATTGTTATCGATGCGCTTCATATCTCCCTTGCAAGGCTTGGACCTGATGATGTCGCTATCATTGGTGATAATGAGCCTGCCCAGATTGCGCTTATCGCTGAAGGGATTTGTGCCCTCATCATCGCTGAAGGAGCGCACCTGGGAGAACGGGTCAGAGAAAGTGCCAAAAGCCGTAATGTTTCTCTTTTAAAGACCACACTGGATGCATTCAGTGTAGGAAGGCTGCTCCATCTGTCAGGGCCTGTCGAGACCATCATGGCAACTGATGCTGAGACTTTGCACAGGGACGATCTGCTCTCAACTGCTGCCAGGGTGGTCTCAAACTCTCCATACAGAACCGCCTGTGTGACAGATGAAGATGG
>JAAYPD010000305.1 GCA_012520015.1 Methanomicrobiales archaeon | reverse complement strand
ATTTTTTGTCAGGTCAGGACGTCTGCTCAGGGGGCTTTTGAGAGAGCAACAGGCACGGCTTTCAGATTTCGCACCCGAAAAGATAAAAAAAAGCGACATGGAGGAACAATGATAAATGATCAGCCTCAAGAGTGTATATAACATTAAGGCTCCTGGTTTTACCAGGACGACTCCATGACCTGAGGGGTTGCATTCAGATGGCGGAAAAAAGGAAAATCCTGGTAATTGATGATGAAGAGGTCTTTCGAAGAACTCTGAAGGAAGATTTGGCATATTGCGGGTATTATTGCAAAACTGCAGAGTCCCCGTCTGAGGGAATGAGACTATTAAAAACAGATCACTTTGATCTTATCTTCCTCGATATCATGATGGAACCCCTTGATGGATGGGATACTCTTGACCTAATCAAAAATCTGACTCATGGCAATAACACACCGGTTATCATGATATCGTCAAAGAAGATGGATCTTTCCGAAGTAATCAGGTACGGGGAGCAACTCTACGGGTACATGAAAAAACCCATGACCCGGGAAGAGATATGTGCAGGTGTATATTCATTTTTCCGCTGGTTTGATTCTTTGCATGAATTTACCAATAAATTCGTCGCTGAATCCATTCCGGAAGAGGATATTGCCTTGTGGCTTGATCTTTCAAGACAGGTACGGGTGATAACTGATCTCCGGGCAGAGGCTTCACTTGTATTTCTTCCTGATATTAATCGAACCGAAGAGGAATGCAAAGAACACCTGCATGACCAGGTTGATAAGATGCTTGCCGAAAAACGTTCCAAACTGGAAGAACTTGCACAAAAATATCCAAAACTACACGTAATACCCGTGTAAATCAGAAAAAATTAGAATCTTCTGCGGTTGCCGCCAAAGCCACCGCTTCCGCCACCATACCCGCGGTTTCCACCAAATGAACCACTACCGCCAAATTCACGGCGTGGCTGCATTGGGCGTGCTTCATCAATCCGCAGGGTTCTTCCACCAAATTCGGTCTGGTTCAGGGCATCCATTGCATTTTGTGCCTCTTCAGAGGTGCTCATCTCAACAAACCCAAAACCTTTCTGTTCGATAAGCTTGACATTGTCGATTGTGCCGAACGGAGCAAATAGTTCTCTGATCTGGGTTTCATTTGTGGAGTACGGTAGGTTTCCTACGTACAATCTCTTTCCTTCCATTATCTATCACTCATCTTTTGCATCCGTGTATTTGGCAGACACAGATCCCCCGGGATCCTTTCTGCCAGAGAAATAACCGAGAATAGCATGAAACAAAGCACTTCAGACCGAAGGATGATCAGGGACTATTTCAGAATTGCTCAAACGTCTGCTATACAATAATTGATGCCAGAGTATATCAAGCATCACCATAAAGATTGAAATTACCGGTATCCTGCCCAGCAGGCCTCACAACCGATAAAGGAATCATCATCCGGAGTGGTGATCATGACAATCCCACCTGCTTTATTCATATTATTACTGGTATTGGTATCATTGGTAAGGTTGTCAGGATCGATCGTAACAGAAAAGGCATACCCTCCATAGCTGATAATATCCGGTATTTTATATGCCAGGGTAATCTTTCTTTCCTGCTCAGCCATGAGAGCCGGAAAAGTGCTCACTACCGGAAGGAGAGGATAATTGCCAAGGTATGCACTTACGTTTACCTGGTTTCCGGCGGTGTCATTATAACCCGCGTTTTTTACTAAAAGGGATGGGTGAAGAACATCCCCTTTTTTTGCCGGACTCTCATAGGAGGGGATTTTAACTGATCTAACCTGGTAATCTGGCCCTGGTGCTGAGGGAAAGGCTGAAAGAGACAGGTTTATTGTTGCATTATCTTCAGTAACCGTCTCCAGGGCAGATCCCGTGGCGGAGAAAACCAGGACGATGATCAGTATTGCTGTAAACAAAGAACTTTTGTATATCATATCATACAGGTTTGTTGGCATAGTTCAACAAATTGCCTGCGAAAAAAGTTTTGGATCAATATAAGTAATCACAGGCATATGGAATTGCCTTGTCAAATCTCTCCTGGTAATAAGGATTTACCAGAATCATAAGCTCCATCTCTTCAGATGCTTCAGCACTCATCACCGCTCCTGGAGCAACATAGATCATGTCATTCCTTCCTACCTGGTAATCGTAGCACCCGACCGATATGGTTCCTGAACCAGACAGGACAGTCATCAGCTGGTATCTCCCGTCAACATAATGATCAGGGATGCCAGAACCCTGAGAAATCCTGATGGTCCCAAGGTCAAACCCGGTGTTATAAGGTCCCTCAAGCGGATGGATCAACCTTGAGAAGTGAAAAGACTGGTTCAGTTCTTTGCTGCCAGGTTCCAGCCCAGTAACCATTTCTTCAGAGATTACACGGGTTATGTCTACTGGATCTTCCTGGTTCTTTGTTACATTCTGATAAAGGGATTCTTCATCACCCGGGACAGGCAGCTGATCAGTTACCGAAAAAAAACGGACCGTTTCATCTGCTTCATTTGCATAATGTCGGGTAGCCTTTGAAGGGACATATACCGCATCCCCCTTCTCCGCCCGGAATTCCTCATCATTGACCGTGAGCATAAGTGTGCCACTGGTAACATAGATAACCTCCGGGACTGGGAGAATCACATCCGGAGAGAGGACACCGCCATTTTCTATTGTGATTACCTGAACTGACATGCCAGAGGCAAGTGACAGGTTTCCTGCATAGTCCAGGTAACCCATCACATCAAATATCCGGATATAATCATCATACCTGACCCCGTCCAACTCTTCGTTCTGGATCAAAATTCCTTCTGATCCCTCCCAGGATCCATATGCACTGCAGGGAGTGAAAAGTGCCAGAAGCATGACAATCATGACTGCAGAAATGAAAAAAACAGACCGGCCATACATGTAACTACAATATTACTCATGGAAAATATAAAAACGCCATTATGAAATATCCAGCCGAATATGAACCGGCGTTTATCAGGATACTGAAAAGAAATGCATCTTTCCAGGAGAGATTAAGTCCTGCTTTTAATGGGAATAATTCAATAAAAACCACCACGAATTCCAGGATAAATACAGGAACATCATGAATTAGGTGCAGGTAATTAAGCACGGGGTTTGTTAGAAGGTTTAGAAGAAAGACGATGGCACATATCTTCAGAAAAGATCTTCTAACCAGAAGTGAGAGTATGATACATTCAAAGACAACTGTCAGAAACAGTGCCCTGACAAACAAAAAAATGAGATCCATGCAGGGATTGGATCAGGGTTCAAAGGGGTGGAGCCAGGTCCTCATCATCTGGTACCGGGACCCGGATTACCGTACCATTGACATACCCAAATAATGCTGCTTCTTTTGTGACATCAAAGGATGTCTCATCCAGATCTGTGATATTCAGGATAACAGAGACATTCGAAATCCCAAGCTTGTCATCATAAAATGCTCCCACAGGCAGGCTGATGTTAGCAGTCAGGAATGGCAGTGACTTAAGATAATCATGCACCCTCTCATCTGCTTCATTCGTAAGAGCGTCATCGTTGCCAGGGCCTAACCTCTCCATGTCAAGATCAGATGACTGGATTGCGTGAAGAACAAAACCATCCAGTTTATATCCCCCGCCAAAGTTTCCGTCAGAGATAACCTGCGGGTAATCCCATCCCCAGATAGCGCTGCTTGTAAGGAAGACATAGTCAGGAAACTGCCCGAAATTGGAG
This sequence comes from Methanomicrobiales archaeon, assembly GCA_012520015.1. GTDB lineage: Archaea > Halobacteriota > Methanomicrobia > Methanomicrobiales > Methanospirillaceae > Methanospirillum. The sequence goes on along the minus strand of JAAYPD010000305.1, from coordinate 14,167 downwards.
ATATTGTAATGGAAGGAGTAATCTGATACCCCTTCAACTGCAATGTCTGCATATGCTGCCGAAAGCAGGGACATAGTAACCAAAGCAAGAACAATCATCCGGTACATTTAATCACCTGATGAATACTCACCTTGTGAGGGTATCATCTTTCCTGAAAGTTTTACAGGAGCATTGGATGATCCCGCAGGAACACCCTTATACGCTTATCAGAGATGTCGGCCCTGTCTCCTGCCATGATACCGGCAGCTACATATGAATTGGCACTACCACTCTCCCCTCTCTCCATTAATGATGCAGCCTGTCCGAAGTTGTCGGCAAACTGGATCATCCGGTCGATAAAGTCATAATAATTTACCCTCACATAATCCATCTTCTTTGGAAATGTACTGGCATCATTGTTGTTTCGTATGATATGACGAAGATCTGCGACAAGTGAACTGGTAAGTGCAGGATCTTCTGCTTTCCATGCACTAAGAACCTTGTCCTTTCCTTCCTGGATAAGGTCCAGTTTACCATGCACAAGGTCGCGAAATGCAAGATTTGGATCCTGGGTTGGTGCAGGCAAAGGAATATCTTCAATAAGTGTCCGGACCGGGATAATATCTTCAGTTTCATCAGCCAGGGCAGGTTCCTCATACTGATTTATTAATTCACCTTCCAGAGCCGGTGAGGGAGTTGTAATAACGACCTCTGTCGGTGGTATCTCCTGGTTTGAAGGCGGAATCTGTTGAACGCAGCCGGTAATTAAAATCCCTGCGAGAAGAACCAGTGCAATTACGGGATATCGGTTCATAAACAGTAGTTGGTTTCATATAACAATATGGTATCTGTTCAATCTTTCCAGTAAGTTACCAACAAAAACAGCAGACCATGTCATGTGGTGGCTATGTTTTTTTTCAAGTGACAAAGATGAATGTCAGGGATCATCGGTGTCAGTCCATCACAAAAGCTGGGATTGAAAACACAGATTTTTGTCAGGTGTGGTAAAATCTCCTTACGGTGCCACTGGTTTGACACGCACTTCTGCCAAGCCCGGTTAATTGACGGGATTTGCAATCCATCTGCGGATTGATGAGATCAGGAATATGCCGGAGATCCCTGTTCTGATCTTCATAATGGAAGGTTTCATCAAAAAAAATTACATTTACCAGTCACAGTAATCCGCTATACATGAGTCTGCAATCCAGCGATTTCCAAGTGATCTGATGGACATACGAGGTCAGACGAAGGAACAGTATCTCTCTGAAATTTATCTATTGACTTTTATTTCACGAAATTATGAAGTAAACTTTAATTGTGCAACTGCTGACTCTTTGGATCAGAGGTACCCGTGACGGATCCCCCGGAGCGGTGCCTCGAGGGAGTGGGCCGGATACATCCGCTATAGCCCATCCTGATGGTATACATCGCTGGAATCCGAAAATCTTGATCCCCCGGTGGTAACACCGGTATGCCATTACAACTGTTGCAACGGGCTGGTAATGTTTACCGTCCTGTCCCGCAAACATGGATCACCTACCAGACACATCAACCCCACCAGACAGCAAAAGGTAGAATCGGAAAACCCCCCGGCCATGTATACCTTTTAGGGCACAATCATCATTCACATCCCCCCTGACAGCATCCCATCAGGGCACCCGCCGACCCATTCCCTTTCTTTATTAAAACACAGTTTTTCATTGTTTTGCAATAACTTTCTGTCGGAATGCCAGGAAAGATAAGTTCTTAACTTTGCTGGTACCATTAAAAAAAGGAAAAGTTCGTGGATGATTAGGAATGGGATTTTGGCAAAGGAAAAAGACTGGCTCTGTTCCAGTAAAAGACTGTACACAGGGTAAAAATACGGTCGAAAAATCCAAAAAGCAAATATCAGGCGGGTTTGCTCAAGATCCAAGGGCAAAAAAATTAAAAATTCCATTAAATAAGACGACCAGTGAAGTAAAATTCATATTAAACAGTGTCGTTTTCTCCTGCCCTATCTGTGATGAGATAAATACTCTTGACCTGAATGAGCTGGATCCCATACTTGGAGGAGAAACCTTATGTGTTCAATGCCAGGACGTTCTACATGTCCCTGGAGGATACAGGACCAGGTCAGAACTTCCAAAACTAAAAATTTATGCAGGACTTCCTGTTGCAGTCAGAAAGTTCCCGGTTTTTTACTGGAACCATCCGGTGATTCATGAACTTGATGAACAGGGTATTACAAGGATTATTATTCAATATGGGCTCTGGGGGTTTTGCCAGCGTTGTCATCACCAGTTCAGCCCCGCAGTCCTGATGAATCTGCCACATACATCTGGAGAGATAGTAGATTACAGGTCCCTTAGCTCAGATGAGATGGTTGAGATGAGATCACTTCGAACCGGAAGCTGTCCTTACTGCTCTCACAGGATATTACTTGTTATCATCTCTGAAGTCCCACATTATGTCATATCTGCAAGTGAGAATCTATCCCATCGTTGGGATGATCGTGGATAAATTTTGTCACCGGGAACTCTCTCAAAAACCCCTGGCAAATGCGATAAATCGCTTAATCATCCACTCGTTTCTAACTTCAGGGTAAAAAAGGACCCCATACCATGGATAGGTACAATGCCCTGCAACCTGAACCGTCGGTCCTGATGTTGCAAGAGGAACCCATTCGGGAGAGGGGGTAGTGACATACCTGTGGAGAACATAACCTGAAAACTCTTCTTTTCCTTTCATCAGCGGATCTTTCTTCCCAATATCGGTGACATGGACAGAAGTCATCCCAATCCCGGTATAGTTCTGGAGCTCTCCCCCGGTTTCTGAAAGGAGCATCTGCATTCCGGTTGAAATTCCTAAAACCGGGCCTTTCCATCCTTCAAGTAATGGAATAAGTTGTTGCTGCATATACCATGAATCGGCAAGTGCAGTTCCACATATGATGATTCCGATGCAGGACTGACTAATACATATCTGCTCTAACCTGACAGCCACAGTCTCCTGGTCACACTGGTGCACAATACGATAAACAGGAGAGACAAACTGGTCAGAAAGTATCCTGATTTCCGGGTTTGTAAGATCAACAATGAGAATCATGCGATCAGTCCAGTTCTGCCCTGGTGATAACATACCCTCCGGCACCATGTTCAAACCAGGTTTTTGTCTCGATTATAATGATCTTCCTTTTAAAGAACGGAGCATTACAGACAAAGCTCTCATATTCCCCTCCTTCTCCTGCAGGAGAGAGATGATACTTATCATTTATCGTTTTCATCCGCTGAATAAACGGGATGTCAATCTTCAGGCCAAGCCAGGTTTCATCAAGTGGTTCTGCAAACACTCCGGCAATAATTACCTCAAAGCCTTCTGACACCAGGGAGTGCAGGTAACTCTCCTGGTCACACAACCACAGAGGGGAGAAGCACCAGAGATTTTCCTGATGACAGATGCGTTCGATTCGTGATGCCTGGTACACTGACTGGATAGCTCCGGTCACGATTCCCTCGATACCATACTCACGGACACAACGCTGAACTGCTGAGGTCAGATCATCCAGTTCTCTCTCTTTAATACCGTCAGTCTCCACAATCACGAGGGGGATACCGGCTGACTCTGCCTGAAGACGGGTAAGCCCGATATTAGGAGTATGGAACATGTAGCTCTCTGGATTGCGTGATTGTATAGTTATAAAACATGCAACCTCATGTCCGGTCTGCATCATCCGCCAGGCAGCGTACAGGGAATCCTTTCCCCCTGAAAGCAGGGCACCGACTTTCATGAAACCAGCTGCATGAAGTAAAAGATATACCCGTACATGCCCCGGTATTCCTCAAATAACGGCCTGAACGGATCTATTGATGCATAATAGACGGGGGTGATGTGAACCATTGGACCTTCATCCATTCATGCCAACCTTAAATTCCAAACAGACCGGTTATGGCCGCCCACATATTCGCAAATCCGTCTCCCAGTATAACATTTGGATCTATGCCCAGGATGGGAAAGATGAAGATGAAATATGCAAAGGTCCCGATACTTGACCCTACATTTGCAAGTGCGGCAACAAGGACAACTTTAAAGAGCGGAATATTGCGCATCTCCATGATCGATTCCGCCTCCATTATCTTCCTGATATCTGATCCCCGTGGTTTTCGGATTTTTGCTTCAGCAATTGCTGAAAACCATCCGGCTGCTATAAGCGGGTGAAGCGATGAGAGTGGACTTACCACAAACCCCACCAGCCCGGAGACAACATGGCCTCCTGCAAGCAGGGTAAATACGAAGGTGAGGACACCATGGATCAGGATCCAGTATATAAGTGCCTGAAGGAGAACTTCTGTCCCTACCCCTGAGAAGACGATAGCCAACAGCAGAAGAGCAAAAATCGCAGTCACAATACTCCCAAAGATAAGTCCCCATGGACGGGTCTTCATCTGTGAACTAAGACTGTCTATTGATGGAAGAGTCTCTGGAGCTTTCAGGTACTGTTCTATCCCTTTCCGATGCCCTGCACCAACCACTGCTAAAACCCGCTCATTGGCAGATGCAAGCCTGATAAGGTGATGAGACATGTACGCATCACGTTCACCGATAAGTGCATTTGCACCACGTGGAGAGTATTTATAAAACTCCTCCATCGCTGCCTCAACCACATTCTCCTTCTTAAGTTCTTCAATGTCTATCAGATCCCCTGTCCTGTCAGCAACTGCGATCGATTCAATGAGTGCAAAAAACATCTTGAACTTCTCAAACAAAGACATGGAAGCCCAGAACCGGTGAAGTGTCATTCTGATATCCCGGTCTATTAAGGCAAGTTTTACCTCTCGATCTTCTGCTGCATTTATCGCAGCTTTCATCTCGGCGCCTGGTTCAACCCCTATGTCCATGCCTATCCGTCGCTGGATATAAGCCAGGATCCACTGGACCAGTAGCTGGGTGAAGTTTTTGGCCTGAAGGATGTCTTCAATCTCTGGATTTATCTGTTGTTGTTTCAGGGCCAGGTACCTGCCTTGATCAAGTTCAATTGCAACAACATCTGGCTGCCATTCATCAATCGCCTGCTCTACTTCTTCTACACTTTTTTGCGAGACATGTGCCGTCCCGATTATCCGGATTTCACCCATGATAGTCCTTTATTCCTTCTGCATCGATTACAACCGGCTTTCCTGCCGGAATGGTTCCTGACCGGACTATCGCCCAGATCTTTTCATCCTGTTCCTGTTCGTATGCATATCGCCTGCATAGATCATGTGCAATATTTTCGGCATCCGCGGATCCAGTATTCTGACCTGTTCCTTCACACGGATGAATGGTAAGATCGTTCTCATCAAGCATGAACGGATAGGTCCGGCATATCCAGGGCCTGACAGGGTAGATCTGGCAGGAACTTTCATCAAGAAACCTGCACCTGTCTCCTGTCCTTCGTAATACCCATCCAAAGGTGTAGTCAAGATCTCCTTCCAATATCCTGTCCGGGTATGGCTCGGCGATCTCCCCGAATGAAAGGCCGGTATATTCCATTATGTCTGAAATCTCCTCCTGACCTACCATGACAAGGTTTGATCCGGGTTCAGTCTCCCTGCAGCACGAACCACAACGCAGGCAGGAGAAACCCGCCTTACGGATCCTGTCAGCCAGGGAAGGTAGTGAACTCATCCCTGGTTCTTACCCCTGAAAGGCAGGCTGGCAATCCTCAGAGCAGTAATGCACCCGGGATTCTTGATCCAGGCATGGAATCCTTCCTGGGAGATGCTCCTGTAGATCTGCCTTGTAAGCTGCTTCACTTTCGCATATATAGAAAGAGACAGGTCTTTCGGCTGCAGTTTTTTCATTGATATTCGTTTCATGGTTGATTTTAATGTCATGATGATAAGCAAATCTTCAATATTATTGCAGAGAATATTGCAATATTCCACAAACTGCTATCAGGGTATGAGAATTTTTCACATATGAAGGGAACATCTGCTCTATATAATAGGGCCGGTCAGTAGATATGCATTCAGGGACTGTACCCTGAAACAAAGGAGATGATCGAACGTGTGATCTCCTCGTGGTTATAACCCAGAAGGGATGCAAGCATCATGGCACCTCCATATCCCATACCTTCCTTAATTTCCCCCATGCAATATCTGTCAAGACCCTGATGTCCGGCATTGCCAAAGCCGGGATCCACATAAGTAACAGGAACCCCGATATCCCGCGCAGTTTTTTCACAGCTTGCATATGTATCATCCCGCACGTAAACTGTTGTTACTATATCAGGCGGATCCCTGCCAAGTGATTTAATTACTGCTGCAACCGCCAGCATCTGGGTCCCGCCAGCAAGGATCATCTTTCCGGTGAATCCTTCTGTAAGTCCGGCCGCAACCGCAATCATAGGATCACCTGCCTCCCTGACGATCTCAAGTGGATCAGATAATGTGCGCCCGATACGACGGGCAACATCTGAACAGACCTCTTCCTTTAGAAGATAGGGGCTGGCCACTGATGCGCTGCTCACCTTTGCATCATATCCAAGGCATCTAAGAACGCATAGCGCAGTTGTTGTCCCTCCAGGAACACATTCTCCTACGATAAGCATATCATATGCAGACAGCAGTCTTCCAATCCGTACCCCCTCATTGTACAGACGCAGCGCTTCAGGAACAGCAGGCCCTTCTCGTGGGTCGCCTCCGGCCTGTCCATGCAGATCCAGAACCGGAACAGTTGGAGGATGTGCAAGCCCTGCATTAATAAAAAGAGGAGTAAGGCCAATAAAGTCAAGAATGGCTCTTGTGATCGATGCAGGTGTCGGGCATCCGGTCGGTGTATTCGGGGTTGCATCAGAACTTGTGATACTCCCCTGCCAGATAAGTTCTGCATCCAGGACAGGAACAAGCAGTGAACCCATCGGGTCCGGACCGGCACCGGAGAGACCAGGAACGGTGGAGAGCATCGTATTTGCTAATATGCCTATGAACAAAGGGTTTTCAGGTTTCATCATACCAGGATTTGATAAAAAGACCATTAAATTTCGTTTCTCCGGCTGTATCATCAATCTCACTCAAAAACCATAAGCCCTTATCCTCCTGGTATACTACTTTTCTAAGCATCCATGATTCAAGCCATCCGTGCCCTGCTCCAGTTTACAACCATACTCCCACTTGGGAAGACTGCCCCGTTTGACGCATTTGCGCGAAATACCTGGCTATATCCTCTTTCCGGGTACATTACAGGTGGAATCGGATCTATTGTAATCCTGCTCATCCCGGCCCCGCCGCTCATCCTTGCAGTTCTTGCATCCGGCATAATTTTCCTTGTTTCAGGTGCAAATCACCTGGATGGTCTTTTTGATCTTGGGGACGGGCTTATGGCGCATGGTTCCAGGGAGAGACGGATAAAGGCCTTGACCGACAGGCAGATGGGCACTGGTGCAATGGTCCTTGGTATGACAATTACTCTTCTTACCATCGCCTCGCTCAGTTCTATTCACCAGTCAATTATGGCTGCATCGGCCCTTGTGTTTGCAGAGGTGGGGGGGAAATGGAGAATGGCCATGCTTACAGCATATGGAAGACCATTTCATGAAGGACTCCATTCTGCACTTAATAAAAACACAAAAAAGTGGCATATTATCCCGGCCACTATGCTTCTTATTCCTGCGCTCATGCTCCCTCTCCCGGTTCATGCGAAAATTGCTTCATGTGTCGCTTTTGTCTTTGTCTCTCTCTTCATGAGATACATGGCTTACCGGTTGTTCGGGGGAGTGAACGGGGACATTACAGGTGCAACCGGGGAGATAAACCGCTGCGCTGTCCTGACGGTGCTTGCCATCATCCTTGTCTGAACTTTGAAGAAAAGAAGGATCTATGAAACCAGATCAGAGCCGCGATGCAAATCGTGGGGTATAACCTTCTCCTTTTTCATCATTACAGGCCACCGCAGACCCATCCCGGACAAGGCTGTTAAACTGCATTGCAGCTTCCATTAACATCTCTGGCGGTACAGAACCCCCACTGATACGGGAGAATGCACTCTCGTATGGAGAGGGCATAACCCGCGCCCCCACCTGAATTCCTTTACAATTCATGCAATATGAGCACCTTGTGTGAACCGGCAGTTTTCCCGAGGCGCATTCCACGTAAGCCCTGTCAGAACCAGGTTCTCTGATTATTGGAAGTGACTTCATTACTAATCTGATCATTCCCCTGAAAACCTCTTAATCACTTCGATTCAACCCGGTCAATAGAGATTCAAGCGTTCATTTGGTATGAGCCCCAGAGTGAAAAATATTAAAAGGACCTCTATCAAATATGTAATACTCGCAGAACCGGGCTGTGCTTTGCAGCTCTGATATCGTGCGGAGGTATTGGAGGATTTGTATATATGGCAACTGAGAAGCCCCACATTAACCTCGCTGTTATTGGTCACATTGACCATGGTAAGTCAACTACCGTCGGCAGACTGATGTATGAAGCCGGAGCAGTTCCGGCACACATCGTCGAACAGTATAAGAAAGAGGCAGAATCAAAAGGCAAGGGTTCATTTGCTTTTGCCTGGGTTATGGACAGCCTGAAGGAAGAACGTGAGCGTGGTATCACTATTGATATTGCCCACAAGCGCTTTGACACTGACAAGTACTACTTTACCGTCGTGGACTGCCCTGGACACAGGGACTTTGTCAAGAACATGATCACTGGTGCATCACAGGCAGATGCAGCAATTATTGTCGTTGCTGCACCTGATGGTGTGATGGAACAGACCAAGGAGCATGTCTTCCTGTCCAAGACACTTGGTATTAAGCAGCTTATCGTTGCAGTCAACAAGATGGATGCTGCAAAGTACGATGAGGGACGCTTTAACGAAGTTAAGACAGAAGTCAGCAACCTTTTAAAGATGGTTGGTACCAACCCTGACACCGTCAAGTTCATCCCGATCAGCGCATTCGAGGGTGACAACGTAGTTAAGAACAGTGAAAATACCTCATGGTACAAGGGAAAACCACTCTTCGGACTGCTTAACGAACTTGAAGTGCCAGAAAAACCAACCGACAAGCCACTTCGTATTCCAATCCAGGATGCTTACTCAATCTCCGGTATTGGAACCGTTCCGGTCGGCCGTGTTGAAACCGGTATACTCAAGAAAGGTATGAACGTCACCTTCATGCCGGCAAACAAGACCGGAGAATGTAAATCCATCGAGATGCACCATGAAGAGATCGGGCAGGCATTACCTGGCGACAACATCGGGTTCAATGTCCGTGGTATCGGAAAGGATGATGTCCGTCGTGGTGATGTCTGTGGTGCAGCCGACAATCCGCCGGCAGTTGCAGAGGAGTTTTCTGCACAGATTGTTGTGCTTCAACATCCAAGTGCAATCACCGTAGGATATACTCCTGTCTTCCACTGTCACACTGCACAGACTGCCTGCACGTTTACAGAACTCACCAAGAAGCTTGACCCACGTACTGGTCAGACCCTTGAGGAGAATCCGACCTTCCTTAAGGCTGGAGATGCAGCAATTATCAAGTGTCACCCAACCAAGCCGCTCTGTCTTGAAAACGCAAAGGAATTCCCACAGCTTGGACGGTTCGCAATCCGTGACATGGGCCAGACCATTGCTGCCGGAATGTGTATAAACGTCGTCAAAAAGCAGATGCGCTGATAGTAATTCGGTGTTATCATGCAGAAGGCCAGAATCCGACTCACCGGAACAGACTATCAGAAAGTTGAAGAAGTGTGTGAAAAAATCAAAGAGATCGCTGAGCGAACCGGTGTGAATCTGGCCGGTCCCATTCCCCTTCCAACCAGGAAACTTGTAGTGCCCATCAGGAAAAGTCCGGATGGGGAAGGGACAGCTTCCTGGGACCGATGGCAGATGAGGGTTCATAAGCGTCTCATTGATCTGGATGCTGATGAACGAGCTCTCCGCCAGCTTATGCGGACCCAGGTACCAAAGGACATCGGCATTGAGATTGTCCTTGAGAGCTGAGACAAATATGGGCGGCTTTTCATATAAGCCACAGTAATCCCAATATCGTCCACAGTACCTCCTAATGGAGATACCTTCTTTTCTTTTTTCGGACGAACAGGAGACAGATGTAATCGTCTACCTGGTGCATTTTTCACAAGAGATACATATCAGTTCTATTGAACAGTACAGTATACTTTCCGGGGATATAAACAATGAATATTCAGGTGTTACGGGAACGATATGCACAATGGACAGTTGAAAAGATCTTTGTGATCATCTTTCTTGCAGGTTTCATCCTTCGCGTAATACTGCCAAATCTCAAGTTATTACATCACGATGAAGCAATCCATGCATGGTTCAGCTATGAACTCCTGACAAAAGGGATATACCAGTATGATCCCATGTACCATGGCCCCCTGCTCTATTATCTTACCGCAGCACTCTTCAGATTTTTTGGGGATTCTGATCTCATCGTCAGACTTTTACCCGCAATGTTTGGATCGGCCATAATTCTTCTGATATATAGCATTTACAAAACCGGCTGGCTGTCAGGGAACCATGCGATCTGGGCCGGGTTGTTTTTTGCTTTCTCGCCTGACATGGTTTATTTTTCGCGGTTCCTTCGCCATGACATCTTCCAGCTCTTCTTTACTGTTTTGCTTTTATTTGCTATCCTGGCATATATCGAGTTTAAAAGACCAGGCTGGGCATTTATTGCAGGGTCTTCAGCAGCCTTTAGCATGTGCCTTAAAGAGGATATGCCGGTTGCAATCCTTGTTTTTGTAATGTTTTTCATCGTCCTGGTTTATTTTCACCATATTACTTTACCTGATACCTGGAGACGGGACCTCACCTGCGCTTTCCTGGTTGCAGCCGGGATCGGTTTTGTTCTTTATTCATCATTCTTCAACTACCCACTGATGTTCTTTGAGGCACCATTTAAGGCCATTGAACACTGGACATCCATGCATGATCAGTGCAGGTTGTGTGGGCCGCCGTACTGGTACCTTCTGATCTTTTTACTATATGAGATCCCGGTACTAATTCTGGCAGTAGCCGGTACCTGGCTATGGGGATGGAAAGAAAAGGGTTTTTCTTATATCCGACTACATGAGCCTGACAGCCAGGATGAAGGAAGCATTAAGAGATCACTCTTCATGATCCTTCTGCTTGCATGGGCCGGCTCTACCATGGTGTTTTACGGATGGGTAGGGGAGAAAGTGCCATGGCTTTTAATTCACCAGTTATTCCCGGTCATACTTCTTGCCTCCTATAAGATTGAAGGAAGAAAAGTAATCGCCGGTGCCGTTACAATAATTTTCCTGCTGGTGATGACCATGCATGTCTGCTTCACTCCGGCTGATATCAACGAACCTATAGTGCAGGTCCAGAATTCGGAGGACATGCGTGAAGTCATGGCTATCATAGACACTGGAGAGAAAGTGGCTATAGCTTCTGACTCATACTGGCCGCTTCCATGGTACTACAGGGGCGGCAAGTGGGACAAGATACTGTTTTATGGTAAAAAAGTAGATCCTGCCACATGGGCCGGTGATGAACCAGATGTTATCATCACCCATGACATTGACAGTTATTCATCACTTCCAGGGTATGAAAAGAGAGAATATCACCTGAGCTACTGGTTCTCATGGTATGATAATCATGAACGTGTTTTACAATGGTATCTGCTTCGGGACGGGAAGATGGGGACTGTGAACCTGGATGTGTTTACCAAAACCCACCATCTTTAAAACAATAGTGCTGTTCTATGCAACAAAAAATTTCGCAGAATTAAAAAGATAAGATGGAGATTGTTCAGAAAAGTTCATCGTACTGATGAGCGGTTGACTTTTTCCTTGGACGTTCACGTGAACCAAAGCTTCCGCCTCCTCCGCCACCTCTGCCTCCACGATTCTTCATGAACCTGAGAAGACCGAAGATGACGATTACAACCACGATAATGCCAACAATATAAACAAGGATACCAGAGAGATCAGGAAGAGCAAATCCGACCGGAGATGCTTCAAGTTCAGCATTTAATTCCTGTGTTTCGGTAAATACTTCATTTGCTTTTTTGTATGCTTCATCAGCCCTTTTTTTGGCCTCTGTATATTTTCCAGAATCATAGAGATTCTTTGCATCTGCTGTATATTCCGCGGCAAATTCCCGCTTGGTTACAATCGGGGCAAGACGAGGATCACTGCCAAGACCTTTTTCTGTTTTAAAGTAACTTATCCATTCATCAGCCTTGTCAATGGTTTCTTTTGCATCTTCGATGGTCTTCTTGGACATTCCAAGATCAAGCATCGAGTATGCATCCTTGATATAGGTGTTTGCATTCTTGATGTAAATCTGGGCATTTGAATAGCTTGCACCTGCAGCAGAGTTGAGGGACTTTAATGCATCCTTTGCCTTTGCTTCTGCCTTGGATACATCAATACCATCAGCCTTGCTCTGGGCTATGTCTTTTTCAAGCCTGGAATAGGCATCCTTTACCGAAGAGATGTCTCCTTTCAGCTCTCCGGGATTTGCAACAAAAGCCGTGACATTCTTAACCGTCTCCTTGATCCTGCCTCCGGGGGTTGCTACATTGACCGAAACAACTACAATTTCCCTGGAGCTATCCACATTGGGAGCCATTCCTTTAAGGCTGACCTTTACATTTTCGTCGACATTTTCATAGGAAAGCTCCCATCCTGACAGATCAAGTTGTTTCCTGCTCACAGGCGGCCGGGGATTTTCCACACCGTCAAGAATGATGGAATATGTCCAGACAGGGTTTTCCAGCTCAGTTCTTAAGGAGATACTCTCATCACTGGGAAATGTCTGGCCACCGATCGAGATGAAATTCATCTGTAGATCTGCCGTGACATTGGACCTGCCTGATTCAAGATCTCCTGAAGGCCTTACGTTCACATGTCCGACCTCAACACTGGCCATCGCCGGGATAGCGATTAAACAAAAAATTATGCTTAAAAAGATGATTAATGATCCAGTCTTCATAATTTCCTCACTCAAAGAGTGGTTCAATACTCTCATCCAGTTTCAGAACATTCTCTTCGTCAATTCGTTCAGACGTTGCCTTTGTCTCTTTTGCAATCTCAAGCAGATTTGTAACCCTTGGAGCATCAGCAATCGATGCAAGGAGTACAACTGCAGCAACGAACCTGCTCTGTGCCGGATAATCTCCGCCCCTGACCTCAACACCTGCGATATTCTCTTCAACCCAGCTTTTTGCTTTTTCAATTCCTTTCCGGTCAAGTTCATCCGGAGGGCCGGCAACAAGAACAAGGGCCCTGCTTGTTGTACTGTATTCACAAGGCAGGGTGAGTCTTCCAAGCATCGCCCTTCTGACAAGTGATAAGATTCGTGATGTTTTGTCTTCTCCAAGAAGTTTATCTTCAGGACGCCGTTCTTCAACCTGCTTTCGTCCGATGATACGATCAAGGAATCCGCGCTCCCTCTCTGCCTGGGGAGGAGTTGAGACCTCGCTGATGGCATATCCTACCGAGCTGATACCTCCGCCACGTAGGGTGTTAATTATCTCACTGGAGTCTACGACCATCTCACCTATTCCATGGTGACCAATCTCTCCTGCACGGAAAAGCAGCCCAAACCTGCGGACAATCTCATCATTCAAACGGTCAAAAGCACCCCTGATACTCTCTCCTTCATTCTTCCATGCGCTATTATCAAACAATATTACATTGTCTGCTTCTTTAACCAGTGTTGCAAGGCTTCTTGCTGCATTATAAGAATATAAGCGCCCTTCCTCAGGAGCCGGGAGAACTCCCAGGACATATACCGGCTCTTTATAAATCTTCTTCAGGTGCCTTGCAAGAACAGGCGAACCACCTGAACCAGTTCCGCCGCCAAGTCCGGATACAATAATAAATGCTTCAGTATCACCAATCCCTTTCCTGTCAATAGCATTCATGATGATATCGATCTCATCAAAGGTAATCTGGGCACCAGTATCATTATCGGTCCCCACGCCATGACCTTTGACGCTCGTCTGACCGATAAGGACACGATCCTCAAAGTCGAGGTTTTGTAGTCCCATCAGATCAGTTCTGGCTGTATTTACAACAATAGCACGAAAACTGTTGCCATTGGTTCTATTGTCAAACTCGATGAACCGGTCAACAATTTTGCCACCAGCCTGACCAAATCCTATAAAAAACACTTTCATGGAGGTACACCAGTTATGTGAAACACACGGAATTCTGAATATTTGGTACATCTT
>JAAYPD010000304.1 GCA_012520015.1 Methanomicrobiales archaeon | reverse complement strand
GTTTCTTTATCATAGCTCCTTTTTATTAAAATGCGTCCCTATATTCTTGTCAGGCTTCTTCAGACTATACCGGTTTTAATCGGGATTTCATTCATCGTTTTTGCATTGCTTTACTTTTCCCCGGGTGATCCCGCGGTCATTAATCTTCGTGCCATTATGAATACTGAACAACCACCTCCGGAAGCTGTAGATGCAATGCGATTAGAAATGAATCTTGATAAACCCTGGTATATCCAATATGGTTCCTGGTTAACACGAGTAGCAAGTGGGGATCTTGGTTATTCGTATCAAAGCCGAAGGAGCACATATGAAGAGATTTGCCGTTCATTCCCAGTGACATTTCTTCTTTCAACGATTACCATGATAATTTCATGTATCATAGCAATCCCTCTTGGAATATTATCAGGCGTTCATCAGAATTCATTGATTGATCATCTTTCGCGAACACTTTCCATCATTGGTCTATCCATTCCTGATTTTTTTATTGGAATTCTGGGAATTATGTTATTTTCCATCCATCTGAACTGGTTTCCTGTTGCCGGTTATAATGGCGTTAAATATTTAATTCTTCCAGCTATGGCACTTGCCGTTGGTATGTGTGCAATTTCAATGAGGCTTATGAGAACCAGTATAGCAGAGGTTTTAGAGGAGGATTATATTAAAACTGCAGTTGCCAAAGGTCTTTCAAAAACCCTTGTTATTAAAAGACATGCGATTAAAAATGCGATAATTCCTGTTATCACCTACATGGGGACACAATATGGATGGCTGTTTGGCGGTGCGGTGATCATCGAATCGTTGTTTGCCTTACCGGGTCTTGGAAGACTTTTCGTTGAATCAGCATCAACCAGGGATATAATGGTTCTTCAAGGTTGTGTACTGGTTTTTGCGCTGGTTTTTCTCTTCATTAATCTTGGAATAGATATCTTACATTACATTCTTGATCCAAGGGTCGGGCAGGGTAATGAATAATTGTGAAATTATTTCTTGTAAAATATTAGAGGTTTTTCTGGAATATCACACAAAAATTTGTAAAAAACCTCTTCTAATAATCGGATTTGCCATACTTATGTTCATGTGTCTGATTGCAATTTTCGCTCCGTATATCTCACCACATAACCCTTATGATCAGGATTTGAAAAACCGGTTTTTGAGCCCGTGTATTGAATATCCACTCGGGACTGATCAATTTGGGAGATGCATTTTAAGCAGACTGATTTATGGATCGCAGACATCGCTGGCAGTAGAGGTCATCTCAACGACAATTGTGGTTATTATCGGGTTGCTTGTTGGAGTATATGCTGGTTATTTTAAAAAGCTTGATGGATTTTTGATGAGAATTACTGATATTATGCTTGCATTTCCATCAATAGTCATAACCCTGGGACTGGTGGGAATATTTGGTCCCAGTGTTCCTGTAATTATTTTTGCCCTTGCAATACCCGGATGGGCAAAATATGCCCGTGTAACCCGTTCTATTACTTTATCGGTGAAGAACAGGGGATATGTTAATAATGCCAGGGCCCTTGGGGCTGGTGATAGGTACATAATTTTTAAACACATTTTACCGAATTCTTATGCACAAGTCATGGAAATTGCAACATTAGGGCTTGGTGGTAAAATTATCTCAATTGCGGGTTTAGGTTTTCTCGGGCTGGGAATCCAGCCTCCCACCTGAGAATGGGGAACAATCATGAGTCAGGGTCTTCCATTTTTAACAAAAGCTCCTTTCATTACCTTATCTGCCGGAACAATGATTATGATTTTTGTTCTTGCAACTAACCTGATAGGCAGCGAGATTAGGGAGGTGTTAGATCCAAAGTCTGACTCTATAGTCCTATCATAGATATTTCAAAATTTTCAAAAATTATTATATCAGGATTTTTGCAGGTTAGATCTAATTCATGTGATTTTCAGATATGCTCAGGTATTAGATGTGGTAATAACAGAAAAGACGAAAATTACCTGGATTTTGAAGCAACCCTGATTAATATATTGAATTATCCTTGAATATAGTGTGCACTAAAGTTCCAACGTTAGCCATCGTAAGCAGTAATATTGTTAACCCGATTTAGGTATTATATTAATTCACCCTTGCATCAAAGCAGAATTCGTCATTGCGGCCGAAGTGTGCTGCTCCGACAATAGCAGCATATTCGCCCTGATGACCTACATTCATGGCATAATTTGGATAATTCGGTCCCCGAAGTTCTCCCATCGCACCACGGTCAGGTTCCATCGAAAGGGAATTTGAGGACCCGCACTGTTCCTGGAGGTCATATCCGAAGAATCCTAATCTGGACCAACCGTCTTTGTTGATGATCATCGAGAGATACCATCCGTTTAATCTGGCATTGGAATTGCCTGTACCCATTGAACAGGTGAATTGCAGGTGCTTGCCAGGGCGGTAAAGGTTGTAGGGGTTGAAAATGTGTATCCCAAAAAAATTGGACAAACATATCCTGGTGATGCGCACTGGGCATGTCTGCCCCATACACCGGTTTATTCCCAGGTTAATGTCCTTAAAACTGTTCAGAATATCGCTTCAATGGCATTGGATGGTCAGATTGGTGATACGGTGGCTTTACTTGGAGGGAGATTTGTATCCTGGGCAATTGCAATTAAACTTGATGGGCTTGTAGACAACATTATCATCAGTGATATTGATCCATGGGTTGAGCATGTAACAATAGACAACCCGCGATCTGAATTACAATCTGATAAAATTCCTGCAAATTCGAGCAATTCATGAGGGTGTTGCACAACTCAGAACCCCCTTTCAATTATTATGCTAAGGTTAACCAAAAGTACTTTACATTAGACGTCCAACATATACTCAATGTATAATACGATAGGTCGGGATTTTGAACAATTAT
>JAAYPD010000303.1 GCA_012520015.1 Methanomicrobiales archaeon | reverse complement strand
TCACCAGTTTCCAGGCCGTGTCCGGGTCTGAAGTGAGGGCCATTCCTATAAATATCAGGCCGATGATGCATGCTCCGGCTATCTCAAATCCATATAAAAACCGTTCACCGAGCTGGATCATTGTATACAATATCTCCTGCAGAATCAAATATTTTATATCCCTGATGACCGGATAAAAGTTCCGTTTGAGTCCATGAAGATCCAGAAGGAACTAAAAGGTGATAAATTCCTGGAATCTGAAAAGGTTCCTTCTGCCCCGCTGATGATGGCAGGATCAAACTGTTGTGTGCTGGAATTAAATGTCAGGATTCCTGACCAGGAAGTGCCTGTGGAGTTAAAGAGTGAACTGGCAGGCATCTCTTTTAGATACGGAGATCCTGCAAGGTTCCATCCACTCTCCAGCTCTTTTGTACTGTCTGAATTTATGTTCAGGACAAGTGGAACAGTGGCCTTTGAACCAGAGTAAACAAGCATACCCTCCATCGGGGCCGGGGAGAGATCAGGGCTTTGAGGTGTCCATCCACCAGTCTTTTTATATGTCCAGATGGTATGGCCGTCTGTGTTGATACCTGAGAAGAGATCGCGGGCGGTCTTTGCTGACCTGAGTGGTCCTGGGATTGAGATAAAGTTCCAGCCGGTTTCAAGTTTTAATTCGCAAAGAGCCTGGTTTACAAAACTTTGCGACCTTTTCATCTGCCTGGAGTTTTGCTCTGAATAGGCCATCAGGGTCTTTTGCAGTGCCAGGTCTTCAGCCGCCCTGATTGCTGCCGGGGCATTTATAAGCCCATATCCATAGTACATGTCCCGCCCGGTCCTTCCAAGATCTATGGCCGATGACTGAAGAACTGACCGTACCTCTTCAGAATTAAGGCCTGGGTACCTGCATTTTACAAGTGCCGCAATCCCGGCAACCTCTGCGGCAGCAAACCCTGTTCCGGTTCCCCTGCAATATGACCGGTTCAGGCAGGGCACTATAAGATCTTCTCCCGGAGCCACAAGTTCGGTATAGATTCCATAATTTGAGAAATAAGAAAGTCCATCAGTTTTTGCAACAGAGCCCACTGATATAACGTCAAAATTATCTGATGGATAATGCATGTTATTGGAATCCTCGTCTCCTGCCGGTGCAATAAGAAGAACTCCATGCTCTTTTGCATATGCAATGGCCCTGTCTTCTGCCCGCGAAGGTTCAGCACCTCCATATCCGGTCAGTATAATATCTGCACCGGCATCGGTTGCATGGGCAATTGCAAGGGCTGAGAGGGATGCTGCAAAATCATCGCCAGTGACCCCTATCCGTTCAGGAATTATTAAAAGCGATGAGTTGGCTGAGCCTGATATATTTCCTGCAACCAGTGAGACAAGTCCACAAAGTGCAGTTCCATAACCATCTTCATCCACAGGCCTGCTGTCCTGCCCGGCCCAGTCATATCCGCTGCCCCTGATGGCATATACTGCATCAGGATGTGTCCAGTCTGCCCCGGTATTAATAACCGCAACCCGGCATACCGATGAATTGCCTTCAAAGGGTAAAACTTCCCTGACACCAGTCCTTTCAATGGCCCACTGTCCAGGAGAACTGTTTTGAACAAGTTCATCCTTCTCAACAGAACCTGAGCTGCGTTTTGGGTCCGGTTCTATCTCATGGACCCAGGGGAGGTTTAATAATTCATTTTTGATGTATACCGTCTCATTTGGATCAGTATCTACCGTGATAAATCCAAGAAGAGGAGATCTTAATGAAAATGTAACATTTTCAGGAAGAGGAACGTCTGGGGGGACAGGTTCATATCCCCCTGATTCATCAGGGGCTGAGTATACGATAAGGCGGACATCACCAGTATCAGCGCAGCATGAATAACATAAAAGCCCGCTGAGCAGGACAAGCCCAATGATTGTAATTCCCACCGGTTTTAAAAAGCATCCGCTCAGATTCAGGCAAAACCTGTAATACCCCACCATGTATACTGCCCGAGTACTTCATCATCTGTATCCCAAAGACAAAAACCCTCTGATTTGTCAGCAGCCGGGAAGCAAAATCTCCGGGCGGTTCATGTATATCCACCATCCTTCTGTCGGATAAAGCAGCCGGGATGGGGAATATGTCCCATATCCTCCGTTAATTATGGAAGGTCGAAAACCCTGCGTCTTTGGATCAAATACAAGGATAGTCGACCATGCATCAGTCAGCGGAGATAAGAGATCCCTTGCTGTTATCATCTGAAGTCCGGGAACTCCGGCCGGGTTCCACCCGGGGTACAGCTGTTTTACTGTCTGGTTACTGCCGGAAAGGTCAAAATTCAGCCTGATACAGGTCTCATCCCTTGAATAAACCCATGTTACATCTGCCTGGGCCAGCTTATCATCAGGACGGACCGCAGAAAAAAACCCTCCTTCAGGGTTATAACGCCACAAGGTATGACTTGCAGTATTTACTCCGTCAAAGATCTTCGCGGTGTCATGCCCCTTTGCAAGCGGGAATGGTATGGAGACCATGTTCCAGCCTGGATACAGAAAAACACTACCTGCCTGATCATTAATTCTTGGCTTAAAGTTACACCCGTTCATCACCGGGGACCAGGACTTCTGTATTGAAGTGTCCTTAAGGGAGAGATTTGTTGCAACCGGCATTCCCCGTCCCAACCCCGGATCCCAAGAATCAATCCCGTTTCCGGTCGCATTCAGAATTATCTTCCTGACTTCACTCTCCCTGATGCCAGGAGATCCACTGATCACAAGTGCTGCAAGGCCTGCAATATGTGGAGCTGATGCACTGGTCCCTGTAAAGACTGCCGGATGCATTGAACTTGTAAGTATGGTCACATGATCAGGTGCGACAAGGTCTGGCTTTTTCCTGAGTTCATAAGCCGGGTACCTGATAAGAACAGGGCCACGCGAAGAATACTCCCTGACGGTCAGGTTCTTTCCTTGTGCTGCAGCCCCGACGACCAGGGCCTGTTTCACCGCCTGCTGTCCAAATAGAGACCCACTGGAGGTACATGGATCAAGTTTTACAGATCTGCCTGACAGTGGGAGAACATATATCTTTAAAAGAGCATCATCAGCCGCTGCCTGGACGACCCTGACGGTAAACTCCTTCGCTTCATCTCCGGAGTTTACAAACCTGACCCACTCCATCGGATCTCCGTCACCATCCTGGTGGTTCACGCTTCTTGCAATCTCCCTTTCTGATTCGTCATAGAGGAAGAGATCATAGTTATTTGCTGATGAACCGAACTTATCATCCCATTGCAGGATAACATGGCCAGCAAGCCCTGGCTGGACGGTGAACTTCATGTCACGGCCAAAAGAGCCATTAAAGTTATGCCACAGGTACCCGTGGTCCTCGTAGCCGTTGAAATCTGCCTGGTAATGCTCCTCTGCAAAGTTCCCGGCCGCGGTGATGTACAGGATATTGTATGAAAGGATACGGTCGATTATATTCTGGCTTATATAACCGTCTTCAAAGAAAGGCTCCACGTAGGTTATATCGTCGCAGATGATATCACAGCCATGAATAATCAGTTTATCCATCGCACGGACAAACTCTATCTGACTTTCCCCGCGGTCATGGAAAAGAAGTGTTGCATCTGGTGCAATATCGTGGATTATCTGAAGCATCGCAAGGCCCTCGTCTCCGCCGACCTTGTCAGATAAGACCTGGACTTCTGGCAGTTTTCCTATCCTTATAAGGTCAGAAAGGCCGTCAACCCCGTCGGAGATTACGCCGACCCTGACCCCTTCTCCTGACAGACCGGAGATATTTCGAAACTCTCCTGCCTTAAGAATATAGTCTCCTTCGGTCGTGATCCTGGACATTCTTGGCGGTATCTGGACGGCGAGGGAGAGTATTCCCTCCTGCATGGCAAGGCGGGAAATATTACCGGATTTTATCCATCCTCCAATCCTGC
>JAAYPD010000302.1 GCA_012520015.1 Methanomicrobiales archaeon | reverse complement strand
GCAAGAGTTCCAATCTCCCCGGCATTGCCCTTAAGAACGGAGATGGAGAGCTCCTGCATCATTCTTTGTGCAGTTTTTGTCCGAAAGGATGTTGCCCCGGCGCCAACCGGATCAAGGATTACTGGAATGTCGTTTTTTTCCGCTGCCCTTGCTGCAACAAACATGCGGGCAACCTGTACAGGGTCAGGTGTTCCGATATTTATGACAAGGGCAGATGCGATGTCGACCATCTCTTCAACTTCTTCTTCTGCATGGGCCATGACAGGCAGGGCGCCTGCGGAGAGGGTGATGTTGGCACAGTCATTAACCGTGACATAGTTAGTAATATGGTGAACAAGGGGAGCTTTCTCCCTTATACCTGCAAGGATTGAACCAAATAGTCTCATAAATTCACGATATTCCAGAATAAATCATCACCATCCGATATATTACTATGTAAACGGCCATCGGGATTAGAACTAAGTCCATCTTTTAACCTGTTATTACCTGATCCAGCATGCCATCTTTGTCCCTGGGGAATGTTCCGGTTCATGGACGGATTTTTCATCGCAGACAGGTATCTTATCCCTCCGCCTCCAATTAATCATTGAAATGCACGAGCCGGCAGTGAAAAAAATTCTATACTGGTGTGAACACTGCAATGTTCCCCTGATCGGACGGACATGCAGCTGCGGCAATGAAGCAAAAACCATCGCTCTGCTTCAGCCCTATGATATCAGGCCTGCTCTCTCCGGGGACAGGAATCGCATTATACAGTTATTAAGATCGCAATATGGAGAGGTTCCTGTTCCTAAAGTAATTTTATTAAATAAGACCGGGGGATATGATCGGGCGGAACTTGTCATCAGCAATGGTGACAGGTTTGGATGGCTAACCTTTGATCCGGTGACAAGAACCTATTCTCTTGAAATTGCACCTGAGGCCCTGCCATTTCTTGTTCAGCATATATCAAAAGGGGTCATCGACCTTGGTAATCATATCGATCTAAAGGCTGAAAAGGGAAGAATCGGGGGAAAACGCTTTCCACTAAAAGAACCGGTCCCTGATGGCCAGGTCATTGTCACTGCTAATGGAAAGTATGGGACAGCAACCGTTAAGGATGGATATATAAGAATAAAAGAACTCCTCCCGGTTTTACCAAAGGTTTATCCTGATCCTGGCTGGGAGACAGTCATTGCCAAAAATGCATACCATCTGAAAAACCTTGAGCGAAATGCTGTCAGGACCATTAAACGCCACATGAAAGACCGGCCTTTAGTGAACGTCTCTTTTTCCGGCGGAAAGGACAGCACGGCGGCTATGCACCTGGCAAAAAAGGCCGGGGTGGAGAAGGCATTTTTTATTGATACAGGGCTTGAATTTCCAGAGACCATTCAGTTTATCAGGGAACAGGGTGTCGAGGTCATCAGTAAAGGAGATAATAACTTCTGGCAGGTGATCGAAGAAAGAGGACCCCCGGGAAAGGATAACAGGTGGTGTTGCAGTCTTCTCAAGTTAGATCCGTTAAAAGCGTACCTTGATGATATTGGTCCATGTGTAACAATACAGGGTAACAGGTGGTATGAGTCATGGAACCGGGCTGGTCTTGAAGTGACAAGCCAGAACCCGATCAATCCACTCCAGCTGAATGTCTCCCCTATAAGGAGTTGGAGGGCATTTGAAGTCTTTCTTTACCTTTGGTGGAGGAAGGTTCCTATGAATCCCATGTACGAACAGGGAGTCGAACGTGTTGGATGCTACCTGTGTCCTGCCATGCTTGAGAGCGAATATGACTCCATACGAAGAACTCACCCAGGGATTACTGCACGATGGGATGCATTTCTTGAGAAATGGGCAAAGAAGAGGCAGATGCCTGATGCATACATCAGCTGGGGCCTTTGGCGATGGCATACACTTCCTCCAAAAATGCGTGAACTATGCAGGAACATGGGAGTTTTCGTAAATGACGACTTTACTCTTGCAAAGAAAGATAAGAAGAAAGAATCAGGTAGAAAAACCAGAAAAGTATAGCCTGGATACAGTAAACCCTTGCAGAGTACACAGCAACTATTCTGCAATGATGCAAAACGACTGCTCATCGTCATAAAATGAGATGATCTTCGTTAATTTAAGGTTGAGTGGCGATGCACAATAATCACCTGAAGATTTTATCCCTGAAATAAAATATCCCAATGGCTCCGATGACTGTCATTATCAATAATTCAGGAGAACTGAAAAGAAAGGAGATGTCATCTGTTCTGGCAGGAGGATAGTTTTTCACTTCTTTCTTCAGCTTCTCGAAAAGAACTGCCTGGTCAGGGTCAAGAGATGAGGAAGAGAGTGAATCAAGAACCTCTTCTGCACCTGCAATCTTTCCCTGGCATATACGGGCATTGGCAAGACCAAGGGAGGCATCAGCACTTCCTGGATCTGACAGGAGGGAGTTTTGAAAAAACTCTTCAGCACGTGAATAGTCCTGTAACCTGGAGTATAACTCTCCTTTTTGAAGTTCTACTGCAGGATCAATTCCAGGATACTCAATCTTCATAAGCTCCCTGATGCCCTGTTCAGGCATGTCCATTGCAGAATAAGCATCAGCCCTTTTTTTCCGTAAATCATCGGTTAGTTTCTGATCTGTTTCATTTTGAACGGAACGATTCCAGGCATCCAGCGCTGAACCGAGATCTCCAAGTTCCCTGAACATGTCACCCACTTTCCTGGAGAGTTCAGGGTTTTCCGGATCCATCTCTTCGGCAAGGAGGAACGAATGAAGTGCTTCATCGTACATTCCTGCTTTCATGAGCTCATCCCCTTCATGTTCATGGGATTTCGGGTATGACTCCAGACCCCGGAAAAGGCCTTGTCCGGAGTTGTCATTAAAAGTTCGGCCGTATTGATGAACACTGCGGTCATCGTAAATGGAATGTTCTGTCAAATCTGACGCTTCTTGCAGAGTTGCTGGCCGACTGGCATGATCTGGCCGGGAGTTTTTCCAGGGCCAGTCCTTAACTTCTGGAACATCGTCACCAGGAGAAACTTCGCAGGTCTCTGGGTAGAGGAGGCATCTCCCTTTTTTAAAGGCACTTTCAGCTTTTACCTGGTGGCCCATATCTGAGAGCACCGTTCCTTTCCAGAGCCATCCATAAGGCCAGGAAGGATCCTTGCTTATGAGCATCTCAAATAAATGAAGGGCAGCCTCTTTGTTACCCGAATTATAAGCATCAACACCCTCGGCAAGGAGCTTTTCAGACTCAACGGGTGTTGCGTACACCAGGGAAGTAAAGATGAGCATGATCGCAATAGCCAGTGAACATTTTACCAGAGAAATCATTTTAACGGACATATTTAACATCCTTCGTCAAAGAACTGATGATCATCTCCAGGTCCTGGATCATCTCGGTAATTTCTCCGTATCGTTCGTTTTTATCGACATGCAGGGTCTTTTGGATTATTATATCATAAATTGCATAACTTGGGCGGAAATGAGAAGGCATTATATTATTTTCACCAGTGCAATCAGGCACCTGTCCTGATAAAAGGTAATTGAATATCGCCCCTGCCTGGTAGATATCAGTCTTTTTCCCTGGATTACCATACTTTTCCGGATTTCGCTGTTCAGGTGCTGTTACCCAGCAATCCGGGGGCAATCTTGAGTGGGGAAGAGCTGATGCATCAAAACCGGAGATTTTTGGATTTAATCCTTGATCAAGGAAGATCACAGAAGGCTCAAGAAGGTAGTGTCTGACACCCTGCCGGTGAATATAGTCGATACCTTCAGCAAGTCCCCTTGTAATACGAAGGGCAGCACGTGGAGGTATGGGCACTTTCAGATCTGCAAGAGAGAAGACCGTTCTTTTCGACTGTATTGCACCTGATGGGAGCTCAAGTTCGATAAAGTAGATGGGATCACGTTCCCAGAACTTTATCTGCAGGATGTTTGCATGTTTTAATGCCCTCCAGGCATGTATCTGAAGCTCCACCTGTGATGGAGGCAGGATCCCGGAATCAATAATCCGGAGGGCAATTTCCTCACTATCGGCCACCCTGGCAGCCCGAAACATGAGTCCCAGCCTGTCTGATGCAATCAATGCAGAAGGCCTGTAAAGATCTAATAAAGAGTCCGGAAACCCTGGCACTGCCGGAGAGGATGACATCCGGTCTTTGACATCTGCTACCTGGTATCCTTTCTCATCAGTTACGGCAAAATCCCCTCCCTGGATTAGTGATGCTGATTTGTGGGATCCGGAAGAAAGATTTAATTTTTTCTCAATAAGCTTCAGGTACTTTTTGATTGTGGGATCAGCAATGCCAGAATTTAACTGCTGGTTAAACCATTCAAGAGATCTTGTATACTCTTTCGAAAAATACAAAAAAATTCCCATGTTATAGGGTATTTTTACAGATAATGGAAATGGATCAAGGCTGCCTGCAAAGATCTGTAACTTTTTGTAGACTGACGATGCATCATTGACAGGTTCTTCAAGTTCCAGTTCTACCTCTTTCTCCTCTCCGGGTGATATCGTGATTGAATCGCTATTAACCGGAAGAGGGCTATTATTTTTTAATTTGACGATGGCAATTGTTTTTCCATTCTTAAAGATGAAACGTTTGAAAAGCCACGAGATGTCGGCAGCCCTGGGTTTTATCCTGTACTGAAGACGAATAACCTTTGATTTTTCCCTTCCATCACCATCAGTATATGCTATCTCATGGTCTGTCTCATTATCACCAGGATCATCGTCCATAATCTCCCTGAGAATAATTTTGCAGTTTCCAGGATTAATTCGAACATTTTGAACAACGATGGCTTTTTTCCCAAGGTTTGTCACTTGAACTTTTAGTGATTTCTTCTCCCCCTGGCTGAATAGTCCTGCTACAGGCTCAAAAAGCACTTCATCTGGTTGGAGTTTTCTTCGTGTTTCGATTGCGAAGTCCGGGTCACAACTGTTTTTTATTGAGCATGGAAGGACTTGGGAAACCGTGAACTTTATCTTTTTCATCTTTCCGGAGATTATCACAACCGATATTACAGCAGCAGTTGTAAAGGCAAAGAGCAGCCCAAGAAGCACGAAAAAGTTTGATAATATCAATTTCAGGATAGGATTTGAGTCGTCAAGTAACAATGATTCCCTGGTCTCAATAACAATTACTGACCTTTCCGGACTATAAGTGATCGAACTTAAAGAGCCTGGATCAACTACGACAGTCTCCTCCATGACATCCTCCTTTCCTTCGATGATGATAGTATGAACACCTGCAGAGACTTCAGGAATGGTGAGTGGTGTAAGGCCTGCAGGTTTGCCATCAAGCTTAACAGGCAGGTGAAGTGGACCGGCAGAGACCTGAATAGAGCCTGTTTTTTTATCGGTGCCCTGAGTGCCGGAGGTTACCTGGATTGTGATCGTGACCTTATCGGAGATCGCCATGGTTTTTCCTGATGGATGTAACTGGACAACAGCGAAAACCAGGTCAGCACGGCCGGTATTAAGTGCAGTTATGGAAAATGGAAAGTGATAGCTTTTCCCTGAGTGGACCCTGGACCCTTTTGGTAACAACTGTATGTTCTGTTCAACTGATATTATGGACGAATCAGTAAAACATTCAACTCCTATCTTTTCAACATCATTTTCCCAGGCAGTCATTCCTGTATTATAAAATTCTACCATGTACTGGCCACTCTGGCCAGGGTACATCCTGCCTGGAAAGTCATCTGATAAGTATTTGCCACCCAGGAAAGTAATTCCAGAGAAGGTATCAGGATCTGCGGAGCATGCAGGCAAAATTGCCAGAAAGAAGATGAAAAAAATAATGAAAAAGGGGGCAAAAGAAGAAGTCATGTGTCATCCCCATCAGGTACCTTCCCCTTTTCCCCGGAAGCATCATGACCTGCATTTTTTAAATCGTTCAGGAATGACTCCACAGATCCATATCGGTCATTTTTAAAAAGGCCCGTCATTTTATTAAAAATTGGTTCATATACCTCAAGGGCAGGATCTATTACTCCATTTACACGGGCAAAGAAGATCTCTTCCCTGCCTGATATTTCATGACTCATTACCTGGCCGGTCACAAGCCAGAGCCAGATTGCACCAAGCTGGTAAATGTCAGTCTTTTTCCCGCGATTACCAAATTTTTTCGGATCTATCTGTTCCGGGGCCATTATGAAAAACTCTTCTTTATCACTTCCTCCAGCTCCACGAAGAGATTCGCGGACAAGGCCTGATATTTTGGGATTCATCGGTTCATCCAAAAGGATGTGTTTTGGCGAAAGGTGATAATGCCGGACTCCCTGCCGATGCAGGTAGGCAAGACCTTCTCCAATCTTTTCAATTAGTGGGAGCCATGTATCAGGTGGCAGGGGCACAGGCAGTTCAGATAATGTCATATATTGTTTGCCCTTGTACCAGCCGCCAGAGACAAATTCAAGTTCAAGCATGACAACAGGGGTAAATTCAGCCCTGAACATCCTTAGCACATAAGGATGGCGAAGCTGGTACAGCAATGAAACTTCTGTATAAAGGGATGAGCCTATCTTTTCCTTTGTACGGGGGATCTTCAAAGCACGCAGTTCTCCGTTGTCATTTCTCCTTACCAGGACGATAATTGCAAAAGGATCATCTCCAAGGATTCGGATAGGAGTGTACCGGTCAGATAACTCTTCAGGATATCCCTCAATTTTTGGTGCCTGGCCTGGTTCTCTTTCACTCTTCTTTTGCTCTCTTCCTTCCTTTACAAGGTTTATGAGATTTAAGGCATCTTCATGATCAGGATTAAGACTGAGAATCTCATTCAGAAGTGATATTGCTTCTTCTTCAAGCCCCCACTTCAGCAAAATTTCTGCCTGGCTGAATAAACTGTCTGTCTGGCCGGGATGTACAGCCAGTAATGACCTGAAGTACTCGTATGCCTTTTCAACAGCCCCACGGGCAAGCAGGGCAACCCCCCTGTTATATGGAATTGCAATCTTTTTCAGGAACAGAGATCCTTCTGCAAGAAAACGAAGTGAAAGAATGATCTCAGGTTCATCAGTTGTGGGCTCATCTAGTTCCACGGGGATTATTCCAAACCCGCCTGGAGAGATGATATTATCTTCCAGTGTAACAGGGACCTGTGACAGATTTGCTACTCCGATGTTTGCAGTCGCAGAACCAGGTCTTGTATCCAGGTCATGAACTTTTACTTCAACCTCCGGAGCTTTTATCTTTGAACCAGGAGCTGAGGTATCTTTTGAAGTTTTTGTACCATTTTTCACCTGCCCGGGCTTTGAAGAACTACTGCCTGTAGCCTTAAGATCAGTAAACCGGTCTAAAAGACCTTTCCCACCACCTCCGCCACCCTGGCGTGGTGCAGACGAAGCTGAAAGGCCTGTAAAAAATGGCTTATTACTATGGATTTTGTCCAGGAGATCTTTCTCCTTTTTTGCCTTATCGGATTCCGGATCTTTTGACCTCTCATCCTCTTCTTCTTTCTTCCTTTGCTCCCGGACACGCCTGCGTTTTCTAACGCCATAAACTACGATGCCAGTGCAGGTGAGAAGAATCAGGGAAATTATCAGGATAAGGGGGATGTTCACTTCAATATATCCGATTAATGTCCCGTCAGATATCGGGCCGGCCTTTTTCCTGGTGATAACCGGTGGTGTTTTTTCTCCGGTTACTAAAACACGTGTCATAACACCCCGGTCCACATCGACCGGGTAGATTCGTTCAAAAGAGCCGTTAACTACACGAACCGTATACTGACCGGGTTTTAAGTCGGCAATTATCGCAGGAACATTTCCGACATAATCTGAGTCAAGGTATACATCCAGGTCCGGGAACTGGCTGTCAACATATACAGAACCATTTACCGGCGATGAAATTCCGTCGGTTGGGACGATCGTGACATGTTTTACGATAGTCTCGGTTATCTTCTGATCACCTGTAGCTGATCGCATGACAACAGAAAAGGATAG
>JAAYPD010000301.1 GCA_012520015.1 Methanomicrobiales archaeon | reverse complement strand
CAGGACAGGGTAAACGTCAAATTCAAGTGTGAACGGCCCGGCGTGAGGTTTTGAAAGAGGAATACATGCATAAGATCCTGTGCCTCCTGTTATCTGGTAATGGTACCGCCCTGACTTTTCATCATGGTAAAATGAAGACGGACTATTAGTCTCCCATCCTTCTGCATTGGAAAAGTCTGTTTCATATAATGTTGTATCTGCAATGACACAGCCCGCTTGGGCAATCACCAGTAAAAAACCTATTAATGAAAATAAAAGTCTGTGATCTGGCATACTATTGTATCTATGATATCGGATGCCAGGAATGAAAGGTTGCCGATTACCCGGCTTTTTCACCCCATAGTCAGTTCGGCAATTCCACCCTGGAAGTTCATGCTCTGGGCCGATCTTTGGTAAAAGAACCTGTTGTCTCTGTCGGGCCCAATCCCGGAAAAGGTGAACCTTGGGCTTTCAACATACTGGTAAGGCTCTGAGTTAATGTATAAGACTTTATATGGATCTCCCTTTGGAATGATAATATTCATCGTTGATGAAAAACTGTCAAACCCTCCGATAGAGAAGCTGTTAACCGGCCCCCGTGCAATGGTTTCTCCATTCTTGACAAGGGTGATATCGTTGAAATTAAACGCGGTAAACCTGTTCTTATCGGTGGATATGGTTCCATCTGTGGATCCTGATCCATAGATGAGCTGGATCATGTCCCCAGGTTCGAAATTGTAGATCTTACCGGCAATCTTCATGGAGCTTGCAGGGTCTGTTACCCTGAGCCTGATATATCCATCAGGGACCAGCGCACCGTTGATACTTCCTGCCAGGTATACATCCATGAGAGTTGGAGCTGTTACATTGATCCCGGTCTCCTGTGAGTACTTATCTGTTCCATATGCATTGGTGATCCGCAGCGTCACATTATACCGACCGGCACTCTGGAAGATGTGGACAGGATTTTTTTCAGATGACTGGGTCCCGTCGCCAAAGGACCATTCCCAGTTCTTTGGGTTGCCTGTTGAGAGATCAGTAAACTGTACGGTCAGGGGCGCCTGGCCCCCGGCAGGTTCAGCCAGGTATTTTGCAACCGGTGGTGATCCAATGGTGATAAAGTCTCCTGCTGTACGCCGGTTAGAGCCATAGTCATTTGTTACAAGAAGACTGACCGTGTAAGTTCCTGGAACAAAGTACGTATGGACCGGATTTTGCAGAGTAGAAGTAGCCCCGTCACCAAAACTCCATAGATAGTCTGTAACCTGTCCATAACTTAAATCATGGAACGTAACCGTCAGGGGTGGATCTCCAACCCTGGGTTCTGCGGTAAAGTCACTGATTGGTGGCTGGAATGGATTTGCATCCTTAAGATTGACAGGTATGTTTGTTGGAAGCGGTGTCGGCGTCACTGGCAGCACCATCTCAACCGGAAGAGGAGTTGCAGATACAACCGGCGGAGGATCAAGTCTTGTCTTGTCAATCAGGAGACTCTCCCCTTTGTTGGTCACATAATAAATCTCAACCAGTCTTGGAGCATCCGGTGCCGGATAAAAAAACTGGATCCTCTCACCAGCTGACCATGGCCATGAACCCCCCATAAAGTTCATGTTAGTGTTTGGCTGGACATCTCCATTCACCTTGATGATAAGACGATCAGACAAGAATGAATCCCCCTCAATATGCTGCATCACGATGGAGTCGCCCTCCCCTTCAATACTAATTTTAGCCTCTGGTATCCGTTCTGGTATCGGATTCCAGACAACCAGGATAACACCCAGTAGAAACAGCACAACCATAACCGCTGTCATGGCCATGATCGTCTGTATCTGTGTCATTGCACGTTCTTTTCTCATTTCCAAACCCATCCGGTTTCTGCATCTGTCTGCAGCTTAATCTGACTGCTTATTTATGGATTTATCTTCGATTTATAAATATTCAAAAAGGGGTGGTGACCTCGTAAGACTCAATACCACCCCTGAAGGAAAATCCTGCCCCATCCTGAATACTGAATAATAATTTCCCTGTTGAGTCTGTCCCTGCATTATGCAGAGTTATCATCTGACCAGGGCTTGCAACAATTGATGGAATTCCATTCACAAGTCCTTTAAGACCTGGTTCTCTGGCGATAATCCTGAAAGTGATGTCTGACGATGCAATCTGTTCATATTGGTTGATATTGATGTTTGTCAGCCACCCGGTTTCATATTCCTCTCCATTTATCCAGACTGATACATTATCAAAGTTGAACTGGATGATTGCATTGTTTATTATGGAGATGGACCCGGTTCCACCATTATTAATCATAATACTTACAAGGTCGCCCTTTTCAAGATAGTGATCCCTGCCACCTATCCTGATGATCATTCCAGGGCCCTTGACAGTGAAGAACAATACTCCTCCTGCATCAATGTTTGCAGTCCCGGGACCTGAAAGGAGCACGTCCTGCCTGTCAACCGGTAACACGGTGATCTCTTTTACTGGAGAGTCTGATGACTCACCAGGATCGCAAAATACCAGATCAAGGCTTGCCATGTAAGTTCCTGGGAAAGGATAGGTATGTTCAGGGTACCTCACATTGGAAGACATACCGTCGCCAAAGTCCCAGGAACGGTTTTGTGCACATATCTGCGTCTGGTCTGCAAACTGAACCGTCAATGGCTGAATGCCTGATGTCGGTCTGGCATCAAACCTGATCAGGGCCTTATCTGCAAAACCATCAAACGGGATCTGCCAGTCTGGTTCTTCCTGTGGATGTGGAACCAGGATCTCCGGTGTTATGATCGGTTCAGGAGTTGGTTCAGGTGTAGGAGTTGGTGTAGGGGTTGGAGTTGGTTCTGCACCAGTTGAATAAATGAGATTTTCTCCATCTCCTTTGGTGTAAATGACCGCAATAGTTGCAGGTTTTTCATACCCTGACGTATCAATTTTGAGGACAGTTCCCTGCTCCCATGGCCAGTTCATGCCCCCCATCAGCATGATCTTTCCCATTGGAATTTCAGCGCCCCCTAAAGTGAACCGCAGGTCTTGTTCCTGAAGAACAGGGCCTGATTCATAGTACAAAAACAGGTCTTCTCCAGACTGGCTTGGTGTCATCACCACTTCAGGCGGCCCTGAGGGCATCAGTATTGGTATGACGAAAACCGAAGCAACAATTATCGCTGCAATGGCTACAACTGCAGCAATAATCAGACGGATATCGATCTCGATCTCATGCGCTACAGGTTCTTCCGATTCATCCAGGTCCCCTCGTTCTTCCGATTTATCCAAATCCCCTGGTTCAGGTTTTGTTTCTTTTATGCTCTCGTCCACTTCGGACAGTATTTCCTCTTCCGGCTCATCCAGTTCCAGGTCAAATTGGTCGGCCGTCCCCTCATCATCGAGGAGTTCGAGCATATCCTCTTCTTCATTCATCATATACCTCCGTTCCGGACACCGGGGGCTCACATCCCACAAACAGGTCAGATATCTGTATGATACAATTATCCAATATATTATATAAAAGATAGTATTTGTTTCTGAACTGTGGTACAGGAGAAAAAATGGTCATGGATTTTCCATGACTCATACATGCCTTACAAATTTGTTGCAGTCACGAACCCTGATATCATTCAGATAGTGGATTGCTGTCTCGTTCTTTGGATTTATCTTTGTAGCTTCCTTAAAGAATTTTTTCGCCTCACAGAAATCTTTCATCTGGTACAGGACAAAACCTTTGGCAGCAAATAAATCATCAATGGACTCCTTTTGCATTGTCTCCACCGGGATATCTTTTACCAGTTCCTGGATGTCAGCAAGGACTTCATTTGCCCCTTTATAATCCTCTGCATCAATAAGACTCTGGGCCTTTGTACAGATACTCTCAATTTCAGCAGAATTTTTATTCATCTCCCGCTCAGGATGGTCGGTTAGGGAAGGAACTTTGGCCGGGTTTTTTGTTTTCTCCGGAGGGCTTTCTTTCTCTTTCTTCTGTCCGTTTTTACTGCCACCTTTCTGTGCGATATGACTGTATATCCGTTCGATCTCCTTTGCATCATCCTTGTTGGTGCAGGTCTCTTTTGCCTTGCTTAATATCTCAAGTGCCTCGTCGCCCTTACCTATATTAAATAGTGCAATGCTTTTCAGGAATAATGAACGGTAATCATCTGGTGACTGCGACAGCATCTCATCAAGACGGGTTATCGATTCAAAGTATTTTCCCTGTTTTATCAATGCTTTTATCTTCTGGTGATTTCCTGAAGGTGATGTGGCGACCTCGGTGATGACATTTTCCGGTTCAGGAGCCGTGCCTGGCAAAGCCTTCTCCTGTTCTGATTGTTTTGTCGCCTCTTCCTCCGGCTTGACTTCAACGATATTCTGTTTAAAAGAGATTGTTGTCTCTTTCTTTGCCATGTCAGATTCTGGTTTAACCAGGACCGTGACCGGGGTGGAAGATGCACTGATATCTGTTATATGATATGATCCCTGCTCTGCGGTGATATCCGGGGCAGTTTCAACCATGATTTCATGTTCATTCATGTCCATTGGAGCAGAACCCAGTCCGCCAGCTTCAACCGCCCTTTGCATCCCTTCGTGGGTCTCCGGATGAACAACTTGCGCTTCTCCTGCCATGGGTGAAACCCCATGGACCTGGGCTGAAATATTTAACCGGTAGGGATCTGGCGCCTGGGGTGGCGCAAGCGGAGGGGATGAAGTGGGGGCTTTTTCTCCTGCTCCGGCCCCACCCGGCTTAGGAGCAGGTGCTACGTTTTTTTGTGCACCGGGAGAAGCAGCAGCTCCTTCATCCCCCTTCTCCGGAAGGGCTGGCATGGAATATGTCACAAGATGGTTTAGCATCTCCTGGTAACGCAGGTTATCAATTTCACCTTTGGCATATCTCATGAAAAGAACTGAAAGTGGAGGGGTATGAGGATATGCAGGGATATCTTTCATTAATACATCTATCTTCTCCTCAAACTCTTCTGTCTCTATCACCCCTTCTGCATATCTTAAATGGACAACTCTGAGCGGAGCGCTCTGCTGATAATTGCTGATATCATTGAGAAGATGTGAAATTATCTCCTTGTATTCCCCGATTGATATCTCACCATTTGCATAACGCTCAGATGCAATATTTAGTGACGGTACCTGCTGGAACGAGATATTTTTTAAAAAACATGAGTAAAATTCATTATACTCTGCAGTATCTATCTCTCCACGTGCATATCTCACCTGAACAATTGACAGCGGATCTTCTTCGGTCATATGCCATCCCACCTTGATATCGGTATATCTTTAAACATTATAATGTACAATGACAACAGGTTTCTGAAAGTCGAATAAAATTTTATAAGGTAATGTATTCACTGTAATCCTTGTAAAAATTACCGGTTTGCCTCTTCTTATATGCGCGCAGTTATAGACTTTCATTTACGTATCCTCCACACTAATATCCCCTGAATAGTAAATTTGCCATGAACAGGATCTGCCAGGATCAGGTAAACTCCCGGCATGAACTGCCCGAAAAAATTATTCCATGTGATCCTGCTCATGCATCATTATCCACATCTTCGTCCTGCACGCCGGATTCTTTTGCAGAATCATCCCTCTCATCCTCTGTCAAAGCATCTTCTCTATTCTTTGCCCTTACCCATCCAGCCAGCGCTGCAATAAGTCCTGCAACACAAAGGCCAAGGAGTATTCCAAAACCAAGCACCACGGAAGGTTCTCTGGCAGCCAAAGCAAATCCCGGCATGATTTCGTCACCAGGACTTAAATTCGCTGATTTAGTAGCATGCTCATGGATTTCCTTCGTGAAAAGGGGAGCTCCGGTTTCAATGGGCATCGTGCCTGGTACCTGTTTCGTGGTCGGGAGGATCTCTGTTGGTGTTATGTTGGTCAATGCAGGAGATGGTGTGATAATTACCGGTTCTGATACCTGAAGAACCCCTGACGCAGTGACCGGAGAAGATACCGCCTGGATTAGAACCTGGTAATCTCCTTCCTGAAACCTTCCAGCAGGTATAGTAAATACAAACTCCTGTTCTCTGTTCGCACCAGGATACACTGTCGTTGTACCTGAATAGCCTGACCATTCACCAGTCCCACCCTTAGGCGCAGGACCAAATCGTTCATCAGTTACTTCAATCAGCAGGCGGGATCCCGGAGCCAGGTTTGTCGTCCCTGCCAGGCTCACAGTCGCCCCTGTAGTTGAATTTAACGAATCCGACCAGATGATTATCTTTGGATTCTGGATATAGATTGAGTACTCCGTGTATGTATCATCTATGAACTGACTTTGAAGGGCTGATATCAGGGCACCAGCTGCAGCAGGACCCTGAAGAGCGCCAGGGCCGGCAACTCTGAACACCGGGGCTCCATACCATGGAGAAGTTCCAAGGACCATCTCATGGCTTCGATCTGGCCAGATGTCAAATTCACCATTTGTCATGGGATGCTGGATGATGACCGCGTACTCGCCAGGGGCCATATTCCTGGTAACAGGACCTGGGAGATCATAAGTGAAAACTCCTCCATGTTCCGCCTGCACTGTATCATACCAGAAATAATTCCTGCCAAATATCCAAACTGCAACTCCCGCATCAGTCCTGCCGCCCGAGGTTCCGGTTATTGACAGTTCATCACCCTGAGCCACGGTCATCCTTCTGCCTGAAACAGATATGTATGGGCGTTTCAGGGTGACAGGTATCGCCTGCCAGGATGTTCTTTCAAGATGGTACCTGTCCCTTGGGGCAGACACGGCATAGATGGTATATGTCCCGGTATCGATCCCAAGTTCACCGGTATAAAGCCTGTACTCCCATGTCTCACAGTCTCCGGAAGCGATGGTAAAACTCCCGGGATCTCCATCTGTAACCTGCCTGCGGGGTGCATCAAGTCTTCCACCTGCCGACGGGAGGTTTGGGCCGGTTATGAAGAGATAAGTCTCGCATGAACCGGTATTCGTCCCACGAAGCCTTATCTCATCACCTATGCTATAACTTCCGCCGCCTGCAGATAATGAGACTGAACCCTTTACAACCTGCACCTGCATGGTATCTGATTTAGGATTTGCTGACCCTGCCGGACCTTCAACATGGATGGTATATCTTTTATCGCCTGTCTCCTGTGTTGTCCTGAATTCGATCGTCCGCCTTCCTGTCCGGTCAGGAGTTATCTCAGCATAGTAATACACCCCGCCAAACGGGTTTTGGGGGACCAGGTCACGCACTGCATTACTCTTTCCATATGGGCGGTAGGAACCTGCTATATAGGGTCCACCGGGGTTATCCTGCCTTACCCCTTCCTGGTAGCTTATGATCATTGGTGGCTGTTCACCAGGCTGGCCTGTTCTGCTTCCCCCTTCTACCCAGACAATGTATGGAAGACCTGGAGATCCTGTGATGGTCACACCAAATGGATCCCCCCTTACAACAGTCTCCCGTGTAAGATGTAATCCGGTCCTTTCAGTTCCAAGGGTTACTTCAGTCCCACGAAGTGTATGTCCTCCATGGTATGACCGGAGATTGTCTTCCATCCGGTTTACTGTAAACCCAGGTTCAATTTTATAAAGACCTGATTTGTACCCGCTCCAGCCTGTGTCCCATCCGCCACTTTCAACAGGCGGTGCATATCCAAGCTCTCCGGTAGGAATGAAAGAGGTTAAAGAGTACTGGCCTCCTCCAGGGGTCATAACTCCTGCAAGAGTGCCTCCCTCCGGGGTTTTTACCAGGATCTTCACTGGCCCGTCATTATAAGAGAAATCCGATCTTCTGGTAATACCGGCAAGGTTTGTTTCAACCTGGATGACAAGCGGTGTTCCCCTTGTTACTGTCCCAAATGATCTATCCCCCATTGTATTCCTGTCCATAATTTTTAGGGAAATCCTTGGATTTCTGACGATAAATGCAACCTGACCAGGAATTCCCCGCACCTGGTCCCACTGGTACCAGGCACCGGTTCTGTCATAAAAAAGGTCAGGAATAATACTGAACCTTCCCTGGTTTACCTGTATTATATCAAGTGGCTGGTCCCGGCCTGGAGAGGAGCCAGCCGGGAAGTATGCGATGGATGTATATGGATAAGGGACGGCATAATGAATATCAAGCCCTTCTTCTCCAAGATAGACCTCCCCACCTGGTGGAATTATCACCGGATCAGCCAGGACGGGGATATTCAGTATTATCAGGATAACAAAAAACCCCAACAGACGAGAGTACATAAGGCAGGCTTTGATGCAGAAAGGGATGAACTTTCCGGGCAGGGACTGTCGGCCTGTCCTCCTGATCCTGCTCTTTTCAGGCTTTCCCCGGTTTATGAATGAACTAAAATTTCATATTGTTTGGCATTATTGCATGGCAAATTATGATATATATAGATGGTAAATCGATTAAGTTGCTTATGAATCAACAAGGGTGGATAGCGTGAATAATGAACCTGATATACAGAGAATAAAGAAAGAGATCCTTGAGCGGGCTATTAATCAGTATGAGACGAGGATTGCAGATCTCAGGAATGAGATGAACAGGATTAGCATGCCTGCAAGATAATATTCTCTTTTTCGCATGAATAAAAGCATAAAAACGAGGTTATCCTGGGCCCCGGATTTAGTCTTTTCAGCCTGCCATCTGATTCGGACCTTCTGTTTTATCATTGCCAGATGCAACCTCTCTTACATATGGCTCAAAATCGATTTTATTCTGCATCGCCCGGCCATTTACCTGTCCTGGCATGGAAAATTCCTGCGTGCATACTGGTTTTCCTAATCTTTTTTCAGCCTGTAACTGCATCCAATGGAGTGAATGAGTCATATGAGCACTGGTTCATGGCAGGAATGCAGCTTTACCAGGATGGGGATCTGGCAGGCGCCCTGGAGGCCTATGAACATGCCCTCGCACTTGACCCTGGTAATCCGTCAGTGCTCAATAACCTAGGAAATGTACTTACTGACAGGGGCGATCTGAATAAAGGACTTGCCATGTACGAACAGGCACGGTCAGCCGGTGGGGATAACTCCGCTCTCCTTGGAAATATCGGCAGAACGCTCTTTCTCCTTGGTGAGTATGAAGAGGCGGTGGAGATGTGTAATAATGCAACAATGCTGGATCCTGCAAATTCTATCGCCTGGTATTATGCAGCGACTGCATATTATGAACTGAACCGGTACGAGGAGGCAATAGATCTCTTTCACAAGGCTCTTGATTTAAACCAGTCATTTGCCCTTGCATGGAATAATCTTGGCAATGTCCATGTCATGCGTGGAGAGTATGACAAAGCCTTTTTTCACTATTATAAAGCCCTGGAGTCTGACAGAAATCTCACCCAGGCCTGGTATAATATTGGAGCACTGCTTTTTGCATCAGGAAAATACTGTGATTCGGCAAAGGCATTTGAAGAGGTTGTTAAGATAAACCCGGACGATGCCAATGCTCTGGCACGCCTGGATGCGTCACATAAGCTATGCAAATGATAAACCACGCTGGGCTCTTAATACTTGTTATTTCAATCCTCTGCAGATGTTTCTTGTCTAACTAATCTCTTTGGACATGATGGTCAATTCCACATTTTTTTAAAAACCATGATACCAGAGCTTTCATATTATTTGAGGTAGAAAATCGTCCATGGCATTTATCGTATGGGATGAAGTTTATGCAACAGGTATTGCGTCAATTGACGAACAGCATAAACATCTG
>JAAYPD010000300.1 GCA_012520015.1 Methanomicrobiales archaeon | reverse complement strand
TATGGCCTGGAATTGAGACTATCTCGAAATGGTACCTGCCACAGGTGATGACATCTCCATCAATCAGGACCTTATCAACTTCCGCAGTGTAAGGAGAAGATGCGTAAACGGCTGCATGATATTCTTCTTTAATCTCCTTTACAAGACGGGCATGATCATAATGACTATGGGTTAAGATTATCTTCTTAACAGGATTCCTGCCGGCCTTTAACTTTATTTCATGAAGTTGTTTTAATATCGCTGGATCGCATCCGGAATCGATTAAAATGCCGGATATTCCATCTTCTTCACAGGAACAAAACCATGCGTTAGATGTATATATAGTGCTTTGACTGGTCAGGTTTTGAATTTCCATCTCTTATACTATCCTGCTGCGGCGGATGTTCCTGAGCGATTCTTCCATGAGGTGGGGGACATTCTGGGTTAACTGCTCTCCATGCCCCGGGTATATTGTCTTAACTCCGGCTGATACAAAAAGCTCATAAGCATCCAGGAATTGGGAGGGGAACTCTCCATCATCTGAATAGATTCTCATTGGTGCATCTCCTGAAAAGAGCAGGTGTTCCTCTTCACACAAAATGCATATCGAGTCGTCACTGTGACCTGGTGTATGAACTGCCATGCAGGTCTGGTCTCCGATCTTGATCTTTTGCCGGTCAGAGAGGGGAATTATATCATCACTTCTGCTTAGCGGGTGGGCATATACATCAGGGCCAAACCTCTCCCTGATTCCTGGCAACAGGCCGGCATGATCAAAATGTGAATGGGTCAGAATGACCTGTTCAACAGGGCGCTTTCCAAGGCCACATCTTATTGTCTCCAGTGAGGCGATGATGGCAGGATCTCGTCCTACGTCAATTAATGTAACTATGTCTGATAATGATTTATAAGGCCCACAGACATGCCACACATTAGAAGTATAATATTTACTCTGCCAGGTCAGGTTTTTCACCAGCATAGATATCTTTTTTCCTGAATATCTGTGCGTTCATGACGATCTGATCAAAGCGTGTGTTCAGCTCATCAGGAAGTTTTTGTGTGTGTTCATGAAGCATAAAACCCCCGTATTCAAGGGCATTGTAGAACATGTTCCATACTTTAAGGCGCTCTTCGGCAGAAAAGTGTAGCAGGACATTTTTACAGATGATCATGTGCACTCCTGTCCTTATAGGTTCGAAAGTTAGAAGGTCATGTTTTTTAAATTCAACAGAGTTTCTGATCTCGTCTGCTATGTATACATAGTCCGGGTCTTCAGGATCTGTTCGGAAATAAGTCTTAAAAATTTCAGGTGGAATTCTTTGCAGGTCTTTCTCAGGATATCTTCCGGTTCCGATCACCTGAACGTACTGGTTATAGGTATCGATATCTGTTGCAAATATCTTCACGTTCCTGAAGAGATGCGGGCCCATGCGTTCACGAAGGAGGATGGCGAAGGTATATGGTTCCTGCCCCATGGCAGATCCCGCACTCCATATTGTAATTGAACGCCTGCTCTGTACAAATGGCAGAAAATGATCTATTGCAAGGTTTAAAGTCTGTGCATCCCGGAAGAAGAATGTGAATGCCATGATATCTATATATTAATTTTCCTGTTCGAAGTTTGATGCTGACTGATATGTCATTTTATGACAAGGATCCGTCGGGTGAGGCTTTTATGTACCCTTTGTTCATAGTACCCGATAATATCAAAGTACTGCCCTGCGAGTTGTCTTATATCCTGGTGTGTAACCAGAACTGATCTGTTCCCTTCTTTCACTACTCTTTTTATCTCCAGGAGTGCCTGCTGGTAAAGGCCGGAAAGGCCGCTTCCAATAATGGTAACTGACTGCCCATAAGGAAGGTCTGATACCACGTGATCTATGGAGCCCTCAGGGAAGGGAAGATACCTTGCATCGGCAGTTCCTGTCATCGCAGCTGGGAGGTTTATCCTGCTTCCGGCAATCATCTCTGGATCTGCATCAGTTCCTGCCGCCCTGCAGCCGATAAGGGATGCTTCGATCAAAGTTCCTCCTGTTCCACAAAACGGGTCCAGGATCCATTCGCCTGGGATAGCTCCTGACATGTTGACCAGTGCCCGGATCATCCTTGGCATCATCACTCCAGGATGAAAAAATGGCCTGTTTCCTGGCTTTCTGGCATGGTACGGAGTCCTGTCAAGTTCCCATACAAGTTCTCCAAAATAGCATGTTCCACCGGCAATGACAGCCCTGAATATCTTTTCAGGCGACGAGACTGATACCTGACCTTTTATATGGAATCCAATCAGTTTTTCAAGATAAGCTGATGGTGTTTCCATCCCATGATCGGCCATTTTTTTGACCCGCCCACAGAAAGGTTTCTTGGTTGAGAGATCCAGGTTCTGGAGCATCCGGATAAAAGATTCCTGATCGGCATGGCATGTTCCAAGACAGGTCATAGCGGCATGAGTATATGCAAAACGGTCAAGGTCACTTACAGAAGGGACCTCTGCGATAATAACCTGTGTATTTTGTTCGCGTACCGGGAAAACAGCTCTTACTTCTTCCACAGGGATGGCAGGGTGTTCTCCGGATAATTCAAGAATGAGCTTCACTCTCGCATCTGTTTAAAATCAGGTGTTAAGTGCATTCTCAATAGTTGTGAGAATGATCTCTTTGGTGAATGGCTTCACGATATATCCCCTGGCACCAAGGGATAGTGCTTCCTGTACATGAGAGGACTGTTCAGAGGCTGTACACATCAGAACGCGTGCATCCGGATCTATTTCTCTTATCTTTTTCAGTGCCTCAAGACCGTTCATGTCAGGCATCAGGATATCAAGAATAACAAGGTCGGGCTTTACCTTTTCGTATAACTCCACTGCGGTCTGGCCTGTTTCTGCCTCACCAACGACTTCATGTCCTCCTTTTGTAGCCATGATACCAATAAGCCGCCTCATGTATCCGGCGTCATCAACAAGGAGGATCCGCGCCATGTTCTTTGTACTTTCCCTGCCTTAACGTTTAAACATTGTGATATGTTCTGGTGAGAGAAGAGGTTAAGATCTATCCACCAAGGATAGATTCAAAAAACCCCTTTTTCTCATTTCCTGCGTTTGTTACTTTTTTTTTACCTTCAAGCTCGAGGATCTTCTCATAAAGTTCTCTTTGTTCTCCTGTTACATGCTTTGGAATCACTACCTCTATCTCAACAAGAAGGTCGCCTGGCCGGCCGCGTTTTCTTATGCCCTCGCCAGATATACGAAGCTTTCTTCCTCCCTGCGTTCCTGCCGGGACCTTTACCTCAAGGTGCCGCTCGTCAATGGTGGTGACATCTACAGTGGTTCCAAGTACTGCCTGGGCAGGTGATACCTGCAATTTTGTCAGGAGGTTGTCGCCGTCACGGCGGAACCTGGGCTCAGGTTT
>JAAYPD010000299.1 GCA_012520015.1 Methanomicrobiales archaeon | reverse complement strand
GACCCGGTTCAAAAACTCAAAGAACATACCTCTCCTTCCACAAGAGCAACCATCCAACCCGATAATTCTACCGGTATCCTCGGTAAGAAGAGCCTGTCCATAATAACTCACCGGGAGAATACTCATCACTTCAATAAGTCCCCTCTCCCCTATATCGCAAGGTTTCAAAGTCTGGATATTCCGGATAATGATCTTTGCACATGATGGTACATGTTTAAAACCGCATTCACAATCCGGGAAGATGATGCCGGTCTGTTCTGCCATTCCATAAAAATCCAGAATTCTGTTTGAAGGAATTCCAAATAATTTCTGGATTTCAATGGCAAAAAAATCCTTTCCAACTGCAATTTTATGAAGATTTTTCCACCCTCCCCCATGAAACAAAGTTGCATCGGAAAGGTTCAGGCAAATGTCATGTTTTCTGAAGTAAGGGATACATACCGACCAGATAATCCATGTAAAGCCAAACAGGTAAACTGGCGTATTCTTACCAAGTTGTTCAATCTCTAAAAGAGCATCAGGATTTACAGTAAGGGTGTCTCCTTCTTTCTTCAAAAGGTAGATTATCTTTCGGGCATAGAGAGATAAACCCCTGACGCCTGCAGTACGGGCTGAAAATTCATTCCTGGGATCATTTATCTCAGGATGATCGATAACGATAAATGTAAGGCGCTTTGGGCCAAGATAATTTGCAAGTATTTTTGAGAGGGATCTGTTTTGATTCTGAATAGTGACTTTATCC
This sequence comes from Methanomicrobiales archaeon, assembly GCA_012520015.1. Lineage (GTDB taxonomy): Archaea > Halobacteriota > Methanomicrobia > Methanomicrobiales > Methanospirillaceae > Methanospirillum. The sequence goes on along the minus strand of JAAYPD010000299.1, from coordinate 1,369 downwards.
AATGGAATTTTGCTCGTTTGCTGGCTGGTTGTTCCTGATGATCGGAGAATTTTTACAATATCATCTGCCGGTACCGTTGCAAGATCAAACTCCTTGAACATGGTCACCGGCACCCATGGGACGAGTTCAAGGGAGGGTATCTCATCCGGGTTTACAGAAAGTTTATCGATGAATGATCTGATATGTGGATTGACAAGAGCATCTCTGGTCTGTGCCCTGATGACAGGAAGAAGTATCTCCTCACGATCATTTTCATTGAGATCATACACTCCATAATCCCATATCCTGGAGATAGCCAGTTCAATCCGTTCGTCTATCATGAGAAAGGTAGAGTCTTTTAATCGCATCCCGATCCGGTTTGCCTGACGAATTCAAAGGAAGGTTTCGAAGAACAAAAATGTCCGTTGGCTGCTTATGAGAGGGAAGGCGCCCTGTACAATGTTTTTTAACCGAAGAGATTAGCCTTTTTTCATTATAATCTGATTGAATACAGGCGATGATTGCTTCTCCCAGGATCGGATGGGATGTTCCAAATACAACGCATGTCCCGACATTATCAACCTGCATTATCACATCCTCAATCTCCTGCGGGGATACCCGAAAGCCCGCTGATTTAATAAATGTACCCTTCCTTCCGACAATATAAATAAAACCCTCATTATCAACAGTAGCAAGGTCTCCTGTATAGTACCAGCCATCCTTGATCACCCTGGCAGTCTCTTCAGGCTCTCCAAGGTACCCTGCCATGATATTCTCACCTGATGCAGCAATCTCACCCACCTCGCCTGGGTTGACAATTTTACCATCTTCACCACGAACTTCAAGAGTTACACCAGGAATCCCTTTACCAATGGAATCAGGCTTTTCAAAAAGCAACTCCGGGGGCAGGTATGACAATCTGGCGGTTGCTTCCGTGGCCCCATACATCACGAAAAACTTTTTCTCAGGAAAGGTCCTGGCAATCTCATGAATCACCGAACAAGCAAGATGTCCGCCGGCCTGTGTGAAATAACGAAGGCTTGGAAAGTCCATGGATAAGAACGGTGTTTTGTGTACCATGATCAAAAAAGTGCTTGGGACACCGGCAAATCCTGTACATTGAAGATCATTGATCCCATTTAATGCCCCTCCAAGAAACGGGGAGTTATCAAGGACAAGGCTTGCTCCTACTCGTATGTGAGTATGAAGTAATGATGCTCCATAACAATAAAAAAATGGTAAAACAACCATCATCCGATCATCAGATGAAAGATTCAGGTATTGAAGAATTGAACTGGTGTTTGCAATGAGATTATTGTGAGTCAGCATCACCCCTTTTTTAATCCCGGTAGTTCCAGAGGTAAAGATTATTACTGCACATTCATCTTTT
>JAAYPD010000298.1 GCA_012520015.1 Methanomicrobiales archaeon | reverse complement strand
GTGACATCCTGCTTGATGCTCTTCCCTGCTCCTCCCTCGTACTGGTACTTTCCGATCTCGTATGGTCCTGCGGCTGCGTCCTGCTTAACGTCAACCTGGGTGGACAGGATCATCGGTGGCTGGTCATCAGGCTGGCCGGTCATTGAGCCGGTTCCCTTTGCCCAGACATAGTACTCAGCGTTCGGGACACCAGTGATGGTGACAGAGAATGGGTTGCCACGGACTACAGTGTCCTTGTTGGCTTCGATCTTCACCTGGTCGGTGGCGATCTGAACACTCTTTACTGCAGAGATGGTCTTCCCGGTGTAGTCTGAACCGTCAGGTGCGGTATATTGATCCTTCATTCCGTTGGCGTTACACTCTGCCCAGACTGTGTAGGTACCTGCCTTGTACATGCGGTTGCCGTACTTGTCCTCGGCTGCAGTGTTCCATCCATCGTTGGATGCCGGCTCAGTGTGCTTGTTGTCAGGGGATACCCAGTACCAGAGCTGCTGGTTGACAGCAAGCTGGGTCAGCGCAATCTCCTTGCCATTGTTTCCAACAAGGTTAGTGTAGACACCACCGTCTGCACTCTTTACTTTGATCTTGAAAGGTGCATCTGCAGGCTGGTACCCTGGACGGGTGATGATGCTCTGCATGTTGGTCTCAACGACAAAGTTCCCGTAGTTGCCTACCGGAATTGCCTTGCCAGTCACATCTTCATTTACAGATCCGTCCCAGATCTTAAGGTTCAGGGATGGCTCCTTGATGTTGAATGCGAGCGGGCCTTTTGTGCTGCCATTCCACTGATACCAGTTGCCGGTCTTTCCGACGAAGATATCAGGAGAAACGTAAAATGACTGTGCATTGGTAACCTGCTGAATATCTGCAGGCTGCTCAGTCTCAGTGTTGGTACCTGGCTGCCACCATGCAATCTGGCTTGCACCACCGGTTGCTGCAGAAACATCAAGTCCCTTCTCACCAAGGAAGACCTCTCCCCCGGCAGGAATCTTGTTGATTGCTGCAGATGCCGGGAATGCAACAAGTGCAAGTGCAACAAGTGCCATCATGACAACTGCAAATTTTGCGTTCATTACATGTCCTCCGAACAAATGTTCGATTCGTATCCATCCGCCGATCAGCCATTGTTATCTTTGACTATTCACCGGACGGATACTAATACTCCGAGAGATCGAAGTATGAATAGATATTAGTGAAATGCCTATTATATCCTTTTTGGTATGGATAAATGTGAAAAAGATTGATTGTAGTCTTGGTTTTCCATAATATTGAAGCTTTACACGATTTATAGATCATCATCAATATCCGGGTTAACAAGACCTGCATCAATAATAATCTGCCTTTTTCTTTTCGCGCATCAGAACTTCATGGCGGAGAGATTCATAAAAAAATGAAAATGCAGGTATTCGTAATTATTATAAAGTATAAGAAACAACATATAAAGGCTTCAGCCCGATAGTGTAGAGGTCAATCATACAAGGCTCTGGACCCTGTGACAGCAGTTCGAATCTGCTTCGGGCTATGCATCGTTTTTCCTGGGTCAATGACTACCCCATATTGCTACATGGCCTGAGTGATACTTGTCAATGTTTATCACTTTTACATCAACAATTCCAGCAGTTTTTATCTGCATAAGGACTTCAGCTGTCAACTCTTCCTTTTTCTTCTCAATACCCATTGATAAAAGCTTTAAAAAAAGGATAAAATGACCTCCGGGCTTTAAAAAGGGCAGGTTCCGTATTGCAATATCTGCCTGGTCGCGTTGTGCAATGTCCTGTATTAATACATCCACCATCTCAACAAGCGGCAGATATCTTTCAGGATGCCTGGCATCCTCGAATATAGGGATGATATTTGTACGTTCATGTGCCAGTCGGATGAGATCCCTTGCAGGCCTTGGAGAGAACTCTACTGCATATACAATCTCTGCATAGTCTGACAGGAAAGAGACGGTTGAACCTGAAGCTGCCCCAAGGTACAGGATACAGGCATCTTTAACCGGCGGTTCACCATGAATATGGCACAATGCGGCAACTTTGCTATGTGCTGGATCCCAGATGCGCATTCCATGGTAAATCCTGTCTCCAGGCAATATCTTTCCAGAAGAGAGCAACCTTCCATCCTTCCAGATCATAACAGTTTTCCTGCCTTTGCAATTTTTTCACTGGCCTTTCTAAGAAACTCTTCATCAGGCTCCCCCCGGTAATAATCAATCCTTGCAGCAGTTGCCAGCTGGCATGCAAGAACCCTGCTGACCCTTCCCCGGAGTTGCCTTTTTGCATGTCGCACACCCTTATACTGATAAATTATTCCATGTTTTGGGGGATCTGATCCACTGGACAGGTGAGTGAAAAGTGAAGGACCTGCCCCAAGGACCTGAAGCGAAGCGGCAGGCATCCTTGCAAGCTGGCTCCTGCTGCCAACCCTTGCAAGCAGCCTTGCACTTACCAGGGGGCCACAGAGTGCAGACATGTTTGGCAGGATTTTGCTGGCATATTCACG
>JAAYPD010000297.1 GCA_012520015.1 Methanomicrobiales archaeon | reverse complement strand
GTGAATGTACTGCCATTTATTGCTGGGGTAGTGCTGACCGCTTTCTGTTTTGCCACGATGGGAACCTTGTTTGCTTCATATCCGACTGATAATCCCGGAGATATCATGTCGATGCTGAATTTGGTACGGTTACCGCTTATTTTTATATCAGGCATCTTTGTACCTTTAAGTTCCATCCCTTTCCCTGGTCAGTACATATCATTCTTCTCCCCGCTTACCTATGGAGCTGATCTTATTAAAGGAGGATTTGATGACACCACTATATTTCACCCGCTCGTGGATATTGCTGTCCTTTGCTTTTTCATCTTATTCTTCCAGGTTCTTGCAAATATGTTGTACAAGAAATTTAACGAGTAAATATATCTGGATTTACGGTTTCCCGGAGATACCAGCACCCAAATCTCCGGGTTTGAGCTCCCGGTTATCATGAAAAAATATTATGAGGTGGTAATTTACTCATCCTGGTGGCATTTCGTTGTCGCTTTCTGTTAATTTATAATCCGTCCTTGAAGAAGCGGGTGAACCCCATCAATATAAAACCCATGTTATTCATACAACAAATGAACATACAGGAGTCCTCCCATTCCACAAAAAACCCCAAACAGACTGATAGCTCCGGTGCTGGACAGCCCGTCTGATCTGACCCTGGGCACTGTTATCCTGGTCATATTTGGTATTTTCATGCTACTCTCCGGGCTGTTTATGTTTCCTGCCCTGGCCGGAGAGATCACCTTTAAACAGGACAGTGCCTATGGGCTGCTGCTTGTTCTGCTCTCACTCCATGCAATCACCCTTGGAAAAACTCCGTTTGGAACGTTCAGACGTACATGGATAGTAATAATCACTGGGTTTTCTACGGCCGTACTTGGGACTGCTGCCTGTTTCATTCCTGGGTTTTTAGCCGGCATAATTCCCGGGCTGGTCGGGTTTCTCATGGTATCAGGAGGAATTGTATTATTCATCAATCTCCTGTACTCAGAAGGAAGAGCAAGACAGTGGATAAGAGTCCCAGGCATATTGCAGCATCTCACCTTCGCCTGCGGATCTGTTTATCTGACAGGGATCGTGTTTGGCCTTATGCTCCTCTTCCCCTGGTTTCTACCCGGTGTCTCTGCCGGCCTGGTATCGCTGATCTTCTCTTCCGGATTTTTTTACCTTGCATGGTGTATCCATAAGCTCTCACAAATGTATCCGCCAGAAGAAAAACCTCCTTTAAAAACGCCAGATGATAAGCACATTCCACGCATCGCCAGTCTTCTTCTGTACTGTGAAACTTCCCTGTCTATTCCTGTCTCATTCATCCTTCTGCTTGGGATCATCTTTATCGAATGTTCCATCATTCTAATTCCGGTCTCCCAAGGTTACGTGTTGTTTTCAAGGGACAGCCAGTTTGGCCTGCTCATGGTCATCATGGCAATACAGGTACTGGCCCTTGGAAAGACTCCGTTTGGTGTGCACAAACGATCCTGGCTATTGATCGGAATCGGAGTACTCGTCTCCGTGCTTGGCATCTACTCCTGTATCGTCCCAGGGCTGCTATCCGGCTGGATGCTGACAATCCTGGGACTATGGAATCTTCTCACCGGAGGGACAGGAATTGTAAAGAGGATCATTCCTGCTATGCAGTCATACCGCTCCTCACCAAATAAACAAGCCTTTCTACCGGCAGAAACAAAAAAATTGTATAAATTGTTGATAATTCTGCACCTTTTGACCATGGGTTTTGGAATGAACCTGCTTCTTCCAGGACTCATCCCCGGAGTGGTTATCCTGGTAAACCTCTTCATTCTTGGTGTTCTCATGGTATGCCTGGCCTTTATGCTTGAAAAAATCACCATGGCCGGGCAGGGTTATCGAATACTATAAACAGGGTAACAAAGATTATTTTATATTCTCATGCCAGTATCGTTCTGATGCCATGCATGATTGTTAATTGAGGTACACCATGACAGATGAAATCGATTTAGACTCCATGTACGGTAAAGTGGAGGATGACAAGGAGTTCAGGGAACGGTACGGAGAACAGATAGGCGCCGGGATGGCAGCAGTCATCTATGCACGGGATGGGATAGTAGCAAAGGTGTTCAGGGATACTAAACTGCCCAGCGAGGCATTCCAGGAGGCATATGCCATGTCTGTCATCAATGAGCTCAAAGTTCCTGCTCCAAAAGTGTATGGAGTTGAGACCTTTCACAACCGGACGGTTCTTCTCATGGATCAGCTCAAAGGTATCTCTCTTCTTGATGTCATGCTCAAAGACCGGAATAAGGCACCAGAGTGCATGGACACCATCGTCAGGCTTCAGGTGGAGATGCACAAGATGTTACTTCTGGGTTATACGGCATTGAAATCAAAGCAGAAGGCGATGATCATCGGAAGTCCGGGCCTTAGCACTGAAGAGAAAGAAAAACTTCTTGGAATGCTTGATCAGCTCCCTGACGGGAATAATCTCTGTCATGGTGATTTTCACGGAGGAAATATTCTGTGTGAGGGTGATTCATGCCTGATCATCGACTGGGTCGAAGCCTCCTCTGGTGATCCGGCCGCTGATGCATGCCGGAGTTACATGGATTATTTCATCGGCGGATATGGATTTGAGGAACTTTACCTGGAAAAATACTGTTCGGCTACAGGCAGGTCAAGGGATGAGATCCTTGCCTGGCTTCCTGTCATAGCTGGGGCGGTCTATGGATACCTCTCACCAGCTGCGCAGGCATATGTCAGGCCTTTGTTCTGATAATGAGAATTAGTTCTGAAATGTGAAATCACGGGCAATAATCCGGTATCATGGCCCTGGCTCATCTACCAGAGTTCTGATCAATTTCACATATAATAAATACACACAATGTATTATACTGATGTATAATTACGACAGGGTAATTACCCTCTTATCCAGGGTATATCCAAGGAGACACTGATGAAGATAAACATTAAGCATTGGCTGGACAATGCAACAATCGGACAAAAGATCATTATCATCTGCTTAATCCTGGTTATCGTTCCAACGGTCGTACTGGGATTTGTTGCGTACTCCTGTGCTGAAGAGATGATTAAAAACGATATCAGGGTGAGCCTTGAGACACAGGTTGCAGATATCACCGAAGAGACAAAGACGGTTTATGACCTGACGCAGGTCAAGGTGAACAGCGATCTCAATGTCCTTCGTGAATTCTTCTATGCTAAAGGCAAGCCCTCTATAATAAATGACGAACTCGTGCTTGGTTCATCGTACAGGGTGAATAATAACTTTGAGATAGTAGACGAGGTCCAGGGACTTCTTGGAGGAACTGCAACAATATTCCAGAAGAAAGGAAACCAGGCGATACGCATCTCTACTAATGTCATTGACGAGAATGGAAAGCGCGCAGTCGGCACTCCTGTCTCTGACGCAGTATATGATGCGGTCATCAACAAGGGACAGACCTATTATGGAACTGCAAATGTCGTAGGGAAGAATTATATCACTGCATATGAGCCGATAAAAGATACATCAGGAAATATTATCGGTATCCTCTTCGTAGGTGTAGATGAAGAGTCTACTATAGGTATTTTACAGGAACAGATCCGCCAGAAAAAGATAGGTGAGCATGGGTACATGTACATCCTGAACAGCAGGGGAACACTGCTGCTTCATCCCTCCCTTGAAGGCCAGGATATGACCTCCCATGACTTTGTCAAAAAAATAATTTCAGAAAAGAAGGGGTACCAGCAGTACACCTGGCTTAAAGGTGAAGAGAAGATCGCGGCATATGACTACTTTGAACCCTTTGACTGGATAATTACCACCAGCAGCGAGATTTCCGACTTTACAAAACCGCTTGACACTATACGTAATACCATTATCCTTGTGGTCATCATTGGTATCATTGCAGGAACGCTTGTATCTCTTGCATTTGGCCGCTCAATATCCAGGAGGATGGACGAACTTGTCCAGGTTGCCGAGAAGATTCAGCATGGGGATCTCACGGTCAGTATTAATGATTCCCAGAGCAAGGATGAAATTTCCGTTCTTGGAAAGGCATTTTCAGGGGTTGTGGCCACGTTCCAGCTCTTCAGGGACGAGGTCAGGACTCTTAGCACAGCAGCATCATCAGGAAGACTAAATGTTCGGGGAGATATCAGTAAATTCCAGGGAGATTATGCTGTCATCATCGACGGGGTAAATGATACTGTTGATGCCATGGCAGTTCCACTGCAGGAGGCCATGAGTCTGTGCAGGAAGTATGCCTCTGGGGATTTCCAGGCAAGGATGAACTCGTCTCTCCATCTCGAAGGCGAATTTGTGGACTTCAGGGATGCCCTTGACACGATCGGTATCGATCTTTCCAATGCCCTTACTGCTGTTCGTAACCAGATGAATATCCTGTCAGAGCAGGTGGATATCGTTACGGCTAAGGTGAATGAGGTCAACGGGGAGACTGAGATTGCACATAAGAGCATTGAAGATGTGTCTGAAGGAGTAAGCCAGGTTGCAAGGATTGCAGCTGCAGTAAATGATCTCGCAGATAAGAGTGGCCTTACTACCCAGCAGATTCTTGCTGCCATGCAGGATCTTGCAACAACGGTCCAGTCCGTCGCCGCAAAGATGGAGCAGGTGTCCTATCTCACAAATACCGCTGCAGAATTATCTGAAAATGGAAAGAAAGCTGCAGGTGAGGCAGAAGGCGGGATGAAAGGCATTATGCAGGCCTCCTCGGTTATCAGTGATATGAACCAGGAGATAAACGAGCAGATGCAGGAGATCGGTCGTATCGTAGATATAATCAGCTCCATTGCAGAAGAGACGAATCTCCTTGCCTTAAACGCTGCTATCGAGGCGGCCCGTGCAGGTGAAGCAGGCCTTGGGTTTGCCGTCGTGGCATCTGAAGTAAAAGAGCTTGCAAACGAGTCTCAGAAGTCTGCAGAACATATTGCAGGCATCATTACCGGGCTTCAGAAGAAATCAGGTGCAATGGCCGATGCAGTGAATAAATCCCTGACCGAGATAGAAGGTGGGAATGCCGCTGTCAGTGAAACCCTGGAGATCTTTAACGAGATTGTGAGCTCTATCTCGGTAATTAATTCAAACATGAGTGAAGTTGCCGCTGCCAGCGAGGAGCAGGCTGCATCGGTACAGGAAGTTACTGCAACGGTCAATGAGTTCAGTGACATGGTAACACAGACCGCGAAAGAGTCGGTCGGTCTTGCAGCCGCAAGTGAAGAGTCCTCCGCAGCAGTTGACCAGATCTCGGCCATGGTCTCCCAGGTTAACACCTCCATGGCAGTCATTCACGAGGCCACCGACCAGGCACACGAGACTGTAAAACATATTCATGACGAGATGGATCAGTTTAAAGTCTGATCCCACTTTTTTTCCCTGTTACTAAACATCTATGAATTCTGGTGGCCAACGTATACCACCATGTTTGCACAAAGAATAAAGAACCTTCCACCCTACCTCTTTGCCCGCATTGACGAGATGAAAGCGAAAAAAAGGGCTGAAGGAGTTGATGTAATCGATCTTGGAGTTGGAGACCCTGATCTTTGCACCTCGCCACATATTGTAAATGCTCTCATAGATGCAGCAAAAGATCCTGATAATCACCATTATCCCTCTTACCTTGGCATGCCTGCATACAGGCAGGCGGTAGCAGGTTGGTATAACAGGCGGTTTGGTGTTGACCTTGATCCTGACACACAGGTCATCTCCCTCATGGGCTCAAAAGACGGGGTTGCCCATATCCCGGAGGCACTTACCGGGCCTGGAGACTATGTCCTTGTCCCAAGTCCCGGGTATCCGGTTTACAGCACAGGAGCACTCTTTGCCGAGGCCAGTACCTACGAGATGCCGCTTGTCAGGGAGAACGATTTTCTTCCTGACCTTGATGCCATTCCGAAGGACATTGCAAAGAAAG
>JAAYPD010000296.1 GCA_012520015.1 Methanomicrobiales archaeon | reverse complement strand
TTGCACCATTTAAAAGTCCCATCCCAAAGACGACCATCCCGTTTGGAAGACACTCTTTTGGGAAGATGGTGCAGTGGTGGAAGAGCTGGAAAGTCAGGTGATTTGAGATGAGGTCCTTTGCCGAGAACCTGAAGTCATAAGGATACCAGTACAAAAACTCCTTTCTCATATCATCCAGGCGTTTTCGTTCAGGAAGCCCTTCAGACTCTTTACCAAGGAAGATGTAGTCAAAGACTTCTGGTGTTAGAAGGGACGGTTCTATGCACTTTATCCTGGATGCTATGGTATAATAGGCCATGTACACCGTTGAGTCAGAGAGTGGCTCGATTAACCATTCAGGATCCCATGGCATCCTTGTCCCAAGCCCAATCCGCCGTGAACAAGCCCAGTCCTTGAGCCAGTCAACGGTACGGAAAAACTCTGCCTTTATCTCCTGAGGAACCAGTTCCATGTCATCAAGATGATCCCTGACCTGCTGTTTCCATGCCTCATCACTGTATTCAAGGAACCACTGATCATGGAGAACCTTGACAAAAGCACGGGAACCACACCGGCAGACGACCGGACGGGTATCAAATTCGTACATGATGGCCGAATGATGCTCTGCGGTAAGTGTCTCTGCAATCTCTTCCCTGGCTATCCTGACAGGTTTTCCCCCGTACTGCTCATACATCTTTCCTGTTGCATGTTCGGCATTGTACACTGACTGGGTCAGTTCAACAAGGTTTGGATCATCCTGGTTGATTATATCGGCCTTCTCAACCGCCTCAACAGCGGGGAATTCTCCATATCCATCGACTTTTATAAGCCCTACCGGCTTTATACCGGTATATTGTCCTTTCTGCTGTAAATCCCTCAGTGCGATATAGTCATAGGGGGCATGGGCAGGAACACTCATCACAAGACCTGTTGCCATGTCAGGATCTACAAATACCGCCGGCATAATTGGGACCTCCCCACAGAGGGGATGGATTACAACCTTGTCGACAAGTTCTGAACCAGGAATGGTGCCTATCTCTGTCACCTCGTGATCCTGCAGCCCTATCTTTTCCACCCCCTCCCTTGAGAGTATCCATTCCTTTCCGTCAACAAGGGCCCTGACATAGGTTATCGTCGGATTGACCCAGAGATTGGTGACTCCGTATATGGTCTCAGGCCTGAGAGTTGCACATGGCATGTATGCATCCCCGTACCTGAACATGATCAGGGTAAACTTCTGGATCTCGGCCTTGTCTCCTTCAAGCAGGTCGTGGTCCCCTACCGGGTTCTCACATTGCGGGCAGTACCTGACCGGATGGGCACCCTTGTTCACATGACCTGCATCCCGGAGATGGTACCACTGCCACTCGATAAACTTGCTATATGAAGGTTCCACAGTGGTAAATCTCCTTGACCAGTCGATGGAAAGGCCTGCACGGGTCATGACCCTTTCATACTCGTTTGAGAAATAGTTGACGATATTTAATGGATCTACAAAAGTTTCAAGGGTATCTTCCGGAACCTTGTACACTTCACGATAAAGTTTTAAGGCAGACTCATCCCGCCTTGCAATCCTTTTTGAGATACCGATGACAGGGGCACCTGTGACATGAAATGCCATCGGGTAAAGGACCTCCCTGCCACGCATCCTCCAAAACCTTGCGATAACGTCAGGGATTATGTACGTTCGTCCATGACCCACATGCATGGCTCCGCTGGGGTAAGGGTATGCAACAGTCAGGTAAAACTTCTTCTTCTCGGACGGGGTGGCAATAAATACCCCGTCCCATTGTTTCCGGACGGCATTTTCCATAGCCTGTGTCTCTTCAGTCATTCGCACCTCACACAGTCTTAAGCCTGATGGGTTCTCCCTCATTGTACCTGCGAAGCATCTCCTGGGCTATGGTGCTGTTTTTAGCAAGGTGAATCTCTCCTGAATCATTCACCGTTGCAGTAAAGAGATACTCCCTTCCTGCAAATACGTCCACTATCCTGCCGGTATTGTCAGGAGAGACGATGGAGAGCTGTTTTTTATCTATCCTGACCTGTAGCCCTTCGCC
>JAAYPD010000295.1 GCA_012520015.1 Methanomicrobiales archaeon | reverse complement strand
TGCAAATATTACTTGGTATGATCCAACACTTGCAGCATCAAAGTCAGCAAGATTTCTCCAGGCCGGAGATTATGCAATCACATCACCCGATGATGTTCAACCCAGATTATATGGCTCTTCTGGAACAAGTGATTCATCTTCCGGTTACTATGGATTTAAAAATTCAAAATTTGTGAATTTTAGATTTAATCTGATGATTGTTGACAGTGAGGGAAGAACCATTGCAAATACCGTGGTAAAAATCAAACCATAAATCTTTTTTCCGATGCTGTGAATAGAAGTTATTATTCTATGTTCCATGCAGTAACCGCTATTTTGCTTCAAAATGGAATAACGATGAATACACATGCCGGACTGATAACCAGGTTTGGGGAGATATGTATCCAGAGCGGGGACATCAATCGTGAATATGGACGGATGCTTGCCAGTGCAGAGGAATTACGTGAAAAAGCAGATTATTCTTTCTTATCTCCTATAACCCGGGAACAGGCAGAAATGGTTGTTAAAAATGCCAGATCATTCCTCGAGGAGATTAAAAAAACATACATTAGTCTAAAACCCGCGATAATAAAACATAATAAGTATTTGGCTATTCAACCAGATGCATCCTGTTGTATCATGGGCCAAACGAGATATCTGGATTAATTGAATGAAACTCATATCAATATTATCCAAATCAGACTCTTCTCAGTGAATGATATTAATCAAATTAAAAAAATAAATACAATAATATCGTATTACATTTTCATCATTCATAATAACTGGTTTGAATTTACCCAATTACTTAATACTTAATTCCGTCCAATATAGAATATGCACAAATTCATGATCTCCCCCGAAGACCATATTCTCCCGGGCCTCCTGACGCTGTGAAAAGAAATAACAACCCGATAATTTAACGAAAATCAGGACATAACCTGCCGGTGGAATTGAAAATATAACAAGATTATTCTGACCATTAATAAACCCGACATTATCATGAAAATCTCAGGAATCATATGGGGCGGTGAACTCCCCCTATTGACCATGGCATGCAAATCCCAAAGAATAGAACATGCCTTCATTACCAGTTCAACAGCAAAAAACCTTGAAAACCTGGATGATTTCATCCATCACATCGATGACTCCGACCTTTGTCTTATCCATCCGTCAAATGCATCCTTCTGGGACGATTTCATTCCAAAAATACCAGAACATGTCCCGGTTGTTCCTATAGGATATAACCAGGAAGGTTTTTCAGCCTCAACGGTCCCTGTCAAAGTTGCCGCTACCGCCTCTGTTTATTACATCTATGGCGGAGAGAAGAACCTTGACAACCTCATCAGGTACCTTCGTGCCAAAGTACTTCACGAAGATATAACATATGATCCACCTGAACCTGCTGTATGGGACGGGATATATCATCCTGATGCAGGTCAGATCTTTACAAGCACTGAGGAATATTTTAACTGGAGGGGAAGAACTCACAAGTCAGCCATTGGCATCCTGTTTTACCGCCTATACTGGGCCAACCGGGATCTACAGGTAATCGATGCACTCATCAGGAGACTGGAGGAAGACCATGATGTCATCCCGGTATTTTGCATCGGAACCGGTGACGAGGATCTTGGTGCAAGACCAGGCCTCAAAGTCATCGACCATTACTTCACCGGAAAAATCGACCTCCTTTTCAACCTTCAATCCGTTACATTGTCAAAAAATACCAAAGAAACGGTTGAAGGATTAAAAAATCTCAATATTCCTGTCATTCATCCTGTAATGATTTACAACCGGACAGAGGCCGAATGGGAAGAAGATAGTGCCGGACTTTGCGCATCTGAAGTCGGGTGGGCATTTGTTGTACCTGAATTTCTTGGAATGACCGGCATGATCCCGGTGGGTGCCAAATCTCCGGGCGATACAATCGATGGGGAGGTACAATGGCATGAACCACTGCCTGAAAGAATCGGACGGTTATGTCAGTTTGCCTCCGGATGGGTCAGGCTGAAACAGAAGAAACCGGCGGAGAGGAAGATTGCATTCATTCTGAATAACTCCCCATGCACATCAATCGAGGCAACCGTGGGGACTGCAGCCCATCTCGATGCCCTTGAATCCGTTGCAGGAATACTTCAGATCATGAAAGATGCAGGATACAGGGTGCAGCCCCCGGCTGATGGAAAAGAACTGATAACAACCATCCTTGACAGGAAAGCACTCTCTGAATTCAGATGGACTTCTGTTACCGAGACGGTCACAAAGGGGGGAGCACTTGCACTTCTTGGGGAGGAGACCTGGAGGCCATGGATAGAGGCACTTCCACGGAAATTACAGGATAAACTCCGTGAAACATGGGGTAATCCTCCCGGAGAAGAGAGAGACGGAGTTCCTGCAGGGATGATACATGAAGGAAAGCTGGTCATCACCGGTATATCCTATGGGAATGTTCTTGTCATGACCCAGCCAAAACGGGGTTGTGCCGGAAGCCGGTGTGATGGCCAGGTATGTAAAATCCTGCATGATCCGGAGATTCCTCCTCCATATCATTACTTTGCCACCTACCAGTACCTGGTAAAAAAACTGAAGATCGATGCCATAGTGCATGTCGGGACACATGGCACCCTTGAATTTCTCCCTGGAAAGTCGGTAGTCTTATCTGATACCTGTCTTCCTGATGCAGTGCTTGGCCCCGTTCCATTCCTGTACATCTACAATACAGACAATCCGCCTGAAGGAACGATAGCAAAGCGGAGAACAAATGCAACATTAATTGGTCATATGCAGTCGCTAATGACCGGTTCCGGACTTTATGGGGAACTGGCAGAACTGGCAGACAGGATCGATGAATATACACGTGCCAGAGATGCGGATCCTGCAAGAGCCCATGCACTGGAACATGTAATTCTTGATCTCATTAAAAGAGCCAGTCTTGAAAAAGAGATTAATCTTGAACAGATAATGAGTACAGGCGGAGGGATGGACGAAATAATAGAGGCATCCCATGAATCGCTGACCAGGATATACAATAGCCAGATCCCTGATGGTATGCATATTTTTGGGAAAGTTCCCAATGGAGAGAGACGGGCATTATATATCACCGGCCTTCTCCGGTTTAACCAGGAACTGCGAAAACTCATGCTTGATCTGGCCGGAATTGATCTCATCCCAAAAGCCGGTGAATTTGCCCTTCTCCGTATGCTTGACAAACAGGCAGAGAAGTTTACCCTGGCCCTTCTTGATGGAAACACTCCTGCATCTGCTGCAAAAATTGCACTTGGAGAACGACTGGTGCAACCAGATTCAGCATTACTTGCACCGGTCTCTGAAAAAGTCATGGAACTCTCTGCCCAGATCAGTGCATCCGATGAGCATGAAGCATTACTTAGGGCACTTTCAGCCGAATATATTGAACCAGGTCCTTCAGGTCTTGTCAGCCGGGGCAGAACTGATATTCTCCCGACCGGAAGGAACTTTTATTCATTAGATCCCTTCTCGGTCCCGACCGAGGCAGCATTCAGGGTAGGTAGAAAACTGGCCGAGATAATGCTTGAAAAATTTCGTTCTGAAGAAGGACGATACCCGGAGACCGTTGCCGTATACTGGACTGCATCTGATATCATGTGGTCAGATGGTGAGACATTTGGAAAATTACTCCACCTGCTTGGGGTTGAACCAATATACCGTCAGGGACGGGTAACAAGCCTGAAAGTCATACCACTGCAGGTGTTAGGAAGACCCCGTATAGATATCAATGTCAGGGCATCAGGTATTCTTCGTGACTGTTTTTACAACTGTATCGAACTGCTGGATGATGCAGTGGCAAAGGTAGCAGCACTTGATGAACCAGCAGGGATGAATTATATCAGAAAGCACCAGGTGGGAGAGAGTGGACAGACACCAAGAATATTCGGAAGTCGTGCAGGAACATATGGAATGGGAGTTAACCTCGCACTTTATGCCTCTGCATGGAAAGAAGAAGCAGATCTTGCCGATATATACATCACCTGGAACGGATATGGATATGGAAAGGGCGTTTATGGAAAACCGTCACATGATGATCTCATCTCCCAGCTTAAGACTGTCGATGTTACCTTCAACAAAACGGCAACAGATGAATATGACCTGCTTGGATGCTGCTGTTATTTCGGAGCTCACGGAGGAATGACCCTTGCAGCCGAGACAGTAAAAGGAGAAAGAGTTGCAACATATTATGGCGATACCAGGGATCCTTCAAATGTCGAAGTCAGGACACTTGCCGAAGAACTGACCAGGGTAGTAAGGACAAAGCTGCTCAACCCCCGGTATATCGATGGCCTGAAAGAACACGGGTACTCCGGTGCAAGCGAACTCTCCCGTAGAATTACAAGAGTATATGGCTGGGATGCAACGACCGGCCAGGTGGATGACTGGATCTTTGATGATATTGCCAGGACATTTATCCTTGATCCAAATAACCGGGACTTTTTTGAAGAGAACAATCCCTATGCCCTCGAAGAGATAGGCCGCAGACTGCTTGAGGCACATGAACGTGGAGTCTGGGAAGCAGATCCTGACGTGATCGACGGAGTAAAAGAGGCGTACCTGATGATAGAAGGATGGATGGAAGAACGTATGGACGGCACAGGCGGGACAGTACAGGGGGGATCCATCGACATCTATTCGATGAATGACGTTTCAGCATGGAAAGAAAAGGCAGGACGCATGAAAGGAGGGAAATAATGTCACATCACCTGAAAAAACCTCTGATCCCATTTACTGCAATAATCGGACAGGAATTGATGAAAAAAGCCCTCTTACTCAATGCCATCAATCCAGCCATCGGCGGCGTTCTAATAAGGGGAGAGAAAGGAACAGCAAAGTCATCAGCTGTCCGGGCGCTTGCAGAAGTTCTTCCAATGATGAAGGTGGTCCCAGGCTGCCCGTTCTCCTGTGATCCAAAAAAAGAGTCTGAACTCTGTGAACTCTGCTCTGCGAAGAAAAAGAGAGACGAACTCCCAGGTCATCTCGAACAACAGGTACGTGTTGTAAACCTGCCAGTCGGAGCAACAGAGGACCGGGTTGTAGGCACCATAGACATTGAACGGGCTTTGAAAGAAGGAATAAAGGCACTTGAACCAGGTATTCTTGCAGATGCAAACCGGGGGATCCTGTACATTGACGAGGTAAACCTCCTGGATGATCATGTTGTGGATGTACTTCTTGATGCCGCTGCAATGGGAGTGAACACTGTTGAACGTGAAGGGATATCTTTTTCTCACCCATCACGGTTTATCCTGATCGGAACCATGAACCCGGAGGAAGGAGAACTCCGCCCCCAGCTCCTTGACAGATTTGGGCTGCAGGTATCGGTTGAGGCACTTGACGATCCTGACGAGAGGATGGCAATCGTAAAAACAGTTGAAGAATTTTCAGCCAGTCCGGATAAATACCGTCTGAAATACAAGTCAGATCAGAAAGCCATATCAGGGCAGATTAAGAGGGCGATTAAAAACCTGCCAAAAGTCTCTATATCAGATGAACTGGTTCGAAAAGCGGTAGATGTCTGTATAGGACTTGGAGTCAGAACACACCGGGCAGAGATAACCATCGTCCGGACAGCAAAGACCATCGCTGCTTTTGATGGAAGATTTGAGGTCACCCAGGACGACCTCCGTCAGGCAATAGAACTTGCAATTCCGCACCGGATGAGAAGAAGGCCATTTGAGGAACCAAAAGTGGATCCACAACAGCTCGATGATCTCATGAATCAGCCCCCGCAGGAGGATCAGGGTGAAAACCAGAATAACCCTGAGCAGCAACCAGAGGATAAAACAGAAACTCAGGAGCAGGAACAGGAACAAAGACAGGAACAGGATAATTGTAATGACTCACCTTCTTCAAAAGGAAGCAGTCCTGCAGAGCAGCGTGTCTATGATATTGGTTCTCCTATTGATCCTGAACAGGTAAAGATACAAAAAACCCGCACCATGGAAAAGCGCTATGCCCCCGGCCGACGGTTTAAGACTTCAGGTGGAGATCGCAGGGGTCAGTACACCGGTGCTGAAAAGAGACATTCAGGAAGTGATATTGCCTTTGATGCCACCATACGGGCGGTCTCTCCCTACCAGGTAAGGCGTGAATCAGAAGATCTTGCCGTCGTTATCAGGTCTGATGAGCTTCTTCAGAAAAAGCGTATTGGAAAGACCGCAACCGCCTGTCTTTTTGTTGTTGACGCAAGTGGGTCCATGGGCGTGGAGAAAAGAATGGAAGCAGCAAAAGGAGCCATATTTTCTCTTCTCGAAGATTCATATAAAAACCGCGATCGTGTTGGCCTGGTGGCATTCAGGGGAGAAGGGGCTGACCTGGTGCTCCCACTCACTTCAAGCATTGACCTGGCCTATAACCGGCTGTCTGAACTCCCAACCGGCGGTAGAACTCCTCTGGCGGCAGGATTACAAAAAGCCCTCTCCACCCTGATGGCAGAGAAACGCAAATATCCTTCACTCATTCCCCTTCTGGTTCTGATAACCGATGGCAGGGCAAATGTCGGGAATGGCGGGAAGATAAAAGATGAGATTGCATCCATAGCTGATGACCTGGTCAGGGCTGACATTGTTACCCTTGTTATCGATACCGAAGCAGGAAAGATGAGCGGATTTGGCATTCAACTTGGATTCTGCCCTTTTATCGCAGAACAGACCAGTGGAAAGTACTTCCGGTTGTCTGATCTTACAGCGAATGATGTATCAAGGGCAGTCTTGTCTGGTCTGTCTGCATCACTGGTTATGACCTGAAGCTACCTGATAAGGATGAACCAACTCATGAGATCTACATCAGTCTATCTTTCTGGTAGAAAGCAGAAGTTAATCGTGCTGTTCGCTCTGCTCTTTCTCCTCTTCCTCACCTTCATCTATGCCCTCAATTCAGGCTCCTACCACCTCCCTTTTGACAGGATATTCACCATCCTCTACCAGTCAGTAACAAACCCCGGGCTTCTTGAGAGCACTCCATCAGAAAAGATCGTTGTAATTGACTTCAGGTTACCCCGCGTTCTTCTTGCGATCCTAACCGGAATAAGCCTTGCCATAGCCGGGTGTGTCATGCAGGCACTTCTTCGAAACCCGCTGGTTAGCCCTTTTACCCTGGGACTCTCTTCAGCTGCATCATTCGGGGCTGCAATGGCCATAGTCTTTGGTGGGTCAATAATGCCATTTATCCCTCCCGAATTCCAGAACGGAGTCATCATTCTATGTGCATTTTTACTTGGATGGCTCTCAATTCTCCTCATATATGGAATTTCACGAATGAAAGGCTCTTCAAGTGCAACCCTCATCCTTGCCGGAGTAGTGATCGGGTATATCTTCACCGCCGGAGTCATGATCCTCAAGTACCTGACCAATGATGAAAAACTCAGGGAGATTACACTCTGGCTCATGGGAGGTATGTGGGGTGCAAACTGGGGAGCGGTGGTAATTGTTGCCCCCATCACCCTGCTCTGTTTCCTCTATCTTGAATCCCTTGCCTGGGATCTGAACACACTCTCAGCCGGCGACGATGTGGCAAAAAACCTTGGGGTTAATGTAAATGGCCTGCGGATAAAGGGGCTTCTCATCTCCACCCTTGCTGCCTCGGCCTGCCTGGCATTTACAGGCATCATCGGGTTTATCGGACTTATGGGCCCGCATATCGGGCGCATGCTGATAGGAAATGACAACCGGTATCTGATACCCTGCTCTGCACTTTTAGGAGGATTAATCCTCCTGATATCAGATACCGCGGCACGGACCATCATGGATCCCATCGAGATCCCGGTCGGCGTCATCATGTACGTAATCGGCGGCATATTCTTCATGTTCCTCATACTGCGTGGAAAACACCGGGTGATCACATAAAACTGGAAGGCTAAAGATGACGCTTACAATTGAAAAATTATCCGTGAAATATGGACCGGTTCAGATCCTTCACGAAATCAGTTTTTCCCATGTTAAAGGAGAAGTCCTCTGCATTATCGGCCCAAATGGTTCTGGAAAAAGCACACTTATCAAAACACTGGCCGGGATACTTGATCCCTGTGAAGGAACCATCACCCTGGATAAGAGAGATGTATCAGAAATCTCAAGAAATGAGGTTGCAAAAAGGATCGGATATGTCCCGCAGGATTTCCAGTACCTCACTTCATCAACCGTCCTTGAAGCTGTAATTCTTGGCCGTCGCCCCCATGTACAATGGTCACTTACCAGGCATGACCTGGCAAAAGTCGATACCGCAATGGAAATGCTCAACATTACATCCATGGCAGAAAAGATGCTCACCGAAGTATCAGGCGGAGAACGGCAACGGGTATTCATCGCCCGTGCAATAGCGCAGGAACCTGATTATTTCCTTTTTGATGAACCGACCAGTGCACTTGATATCAGGCACCAGATTGATGTATTCCAGATGATTAAAAATATCGCCGGCTCAAAGAACCGGTCGGTTCTGGTGGCAGTGCATGATCTCAACTTCGCCTACCATTATGCAGACAGGGTCATTCTGCTTGATGAAGGAAAGATTGTGAGCATGGGGACTGTTGACGAGGTAATGACGGAAGATAACATCATTTCAGTATATGGGGTTCCTATGCAGTTTATCAAAACTGATGCAGGCCGGTACGTATTACCTGACTGGAAAAAGGCAGAAGAACGGATACCTGCAAGGCCGGTAAATGTGATGTAAATGAAAAAAAAGAATGGATACTACCCTGATAACATCATAGTCACAAGGAACCTTACAAAAAAATTTGGAACACTCTGTGCAGTAAACCAGATGAACCTCTCTGTAGGAAACGAGATATTTGGTATCCTGGGCCCGAATGGATCTGGTAAGACCACCACGGTCCTGATGCTGACCACGCTCCTGGAACCAACAGAGGGGACAGCCTATATATGTGGATACAATATCCAGGAAGAACCAAGAAAAGTAAGGGAATCGATCAGTTATGTCCCGCAGGATATGGCCGTTGATGTCAGGCTTACCGGCAGGGAGAATGTGGAGATGTTTGCAGAGCTGTACGGTGTTAAAAACCCTGCAGAACGATCTGAAGAAGTGCTGCAGGTACTGGAACTCTCAGACCGTGCTGACGAATTTGCCAAAGTGTACTCGGGGGGAATGAGAAGACGGCTTGAACTTGCCCAGGCACTTGTCCATAATCCCAGGGTTCTGTTCCTTGACGAGCCAACGGTCGGACTTGATGTTGCAGCACGAAAGAAGATATGGGAACATATCAAGAAACTCCGAAGTGCCGGGATGACCATCTTTGTTACGACGCATTACATGGATGAGGCAGATAAACACTGCGACCGGGTTGCAATAATTGATCATGGAACCATCAGGGCTATTGATACTCCTGAAAATCTTAAAAGAATCATCTCAAAAGATGTAATTTCCGTCTCAATTAAGGGCAGCTACATGGGAATAGATCTGCCAGGAGTCAGGTTTGCCCTTGAGGAAGATGATGAACTTATCTTTTATGCTGACTCAGGAGACCTGGCTCTCCCTCTTATCAAAGATGCTCTCACTGCAGGAGGCGCAATAGTCACTGCCATGTCACTTAGAAAACCATCACTGGATGATGTATTTCTCCATCTTGTAGGGACAGAAGAAGATAATCGCCCATTTAACTTAAGCACTTTTAGAAACGTGACCGGGAGGAGAGGATGAACCCGGTTCTGGTATATTGCCGAAGAGATCTGATCAGGTGGTTTCGGGGAAAATGGGGATTTATCTCCGCCATGGTCATGCCTGCTGCATGGCTCATATTCGTAGGTCTTGCCCTTCCCATACGGTTTACTGATCATTACATAGATTTTGTAACTCCGGGAATTCTTGCAATGACAACACTCTCCGCATCAATGACCGGGGGAGGCCTGCTAATCATGGACCGTATGCTTGGGTTTTTCAACAAATTCCTGGCTTTACCCCCGCCACGTGAATCTATACTTTTTGGAAAGATCCTGGTGATCACCATCAGAGGTCTTATCCAGACAACGGTCATCTTCCTCATTGCATTTCTGCTTGGTGCCCGGCTGTACTCTCCCTCCCAGCTCCTGGTAACTTACCTTATTCTCTTCATATTTGGTGGACTGCTATCTTCTGCGGCGACTACACTTGCAATTTTTGTCGGGGAACATGATCAGTACTCAGCAGTAAATTCCATGGTAACCATGCCCATCTTCTTTACATCAACCGCGATGATGCCATATG
>JAAYPD010000294.1 GCA_012520015.1 Methanomicrobiales archaeon | reverse complement strand
TCAATTGACGAACAGCATAAACATCTGGTATCCCTTATAAACCGGATGTTTGAAGCTTTATCTCAAAAAAAGGGCAAAGAGGAGGTATTGTATGTCATCGAAGAGATGAGCCGGTATGCCAGGTGCCATTTTCTTGCCGAGGAGTTGTTAATGGAGAAGGCCGGGTGCCCGGATATCGCCGAACACCGGCTGTTTCATGATGCGTTTTCATCAAAGGTGGATGATTTTCTATTTAAATATAAACAGGATGAGGAAGCGCTCTCTGCCGAGGTTACTATCTTCCTGACCAACTGGCTCAATGAGCATCTGTCATCGACCGATCATAAATACCTTAAGAATGTAAAAAACCTGGATTTACCAGATTGTAATGTTTCATAAAATTTTTATATTGAAATGAAATTTACTTATGTTTTGAGATATTTTGAGATGTTTTGAGTTACACAGGATGGATAAAACCTTTAACCCTGTCAGGGCCTTGTTCCTTCCACCATAAATTATCTCTTTTTTTGCCCAGGTTATTCGATCTCCTGGATAATTCCGTCAATGCTTACAATAAGTCCGGTTTCATCAGCTACCGGTCTACCCCTCTCACTCATGATCCTTATCTTACCATACTTGTCAATGATCCTGTACTCAATCTCATATGGCTCTCCGGTTTTTATTGACTCTTTTTTGGCATGTATCACCCGTTGTTTGTCGTCAGGAAAAATGAGTGGAATAAGAGAGCTTATCTGACCACTTGCAAGCTCTTTTGCGGAGTATCCTGTAACAGATTCAAGATGATCATTATAAAATTCCATATCTGAACCTGCAAGTGAAACCCTGAATACTATGCCTGGAATATTCTGAGCAAGTGTCCTGAACTGTTTTTCGCTCTTTTCAAGGTTCTCTCCTGCTTCAAATCTCATCAGGGCACTCCCAATGAGAGAAGATCCAATTTCCAGGGCACTGATCTCCTTTCTGCTCCATATGCGTTCAAATCTCGTCTCAAGAAAACCGACTACCCCCCAGGTATCATTCCTGGTCTTAATCGGAACTAAAAGCAATGATTTAACACCATCGGTCTCGAAAATTCTCCTGTCATCTCCCCTGAGGTCTTTTACCAGGCGGTAAATTGTCTTTTCAGATATGAACACCTCTTCTATTACTGACCTCTCCTTTTCATTCTTTAATATCATTGAGATCGGAGATCTGGTCCTTCCGGCGATTCCGGTTTTTGCATTCCATTCAAGTTCGGATTTGATAAGATGGGCACCTGACTGAGACGCTTTTTCAAGAAGGATGACACGACCCACCGAGGTAGATTCACCGATAAGCCCTATGGTTCTGAGCGCCGCATCCTCAAAGGCTGCTGATTGCAGGATATCTGATGCAGCCCTGCTTACCGCTTCAAATATTGCGTTCTGCTTTCTGATCTCAAGTTCCATTACCTTCCTGTCGCTAATATCGCGAAGCGTCTCAATGACTCCTGTGATGCCCGCGTCAAGGCCATAGATAGGGGCTGCCTTAATCCAAAGCCATATCCTGTTTTTTGTTACAGGATGTAATGTCTGCAAATCAGCAGTGACTTTGTCCCCGTCAATAGACGGGTTATTATACCTAAGCAGGATTGTCTCATCACGATTCAGGATGTAATCAGCCAATGATGGTCGTTTCTGGTGATAAAAAGCAACTGAATAGGCATTATCTCCTTTTCCGATAACTTCTTCCTTCTTTGTGCCGGTCAGTTCTTCCATTGCCCGGTTCCATGCGGTAACCTTCCCCCCGGTATCCAGCACAAAGACCGGGTCAGGAAGAAATTCAAGTATATTTTCAAGGCGCTGATGTGCCTCCCTGATTGCAGTCTCGGTCCTTTTCCGCTCGGTGATATCACGTGTTATTGCAAGAACCACGGGTTTTCCCTGAAGGTAAAAAAGGTGGGCGTTCACCTCAACCGGAACCAGGGCTCCATCTTTTCTGACTATCTCTATCTCAAAGATTCCCTGTTCATTTTGCACGAAATTTTTTGTTATTTCATCTAAAAACTTGTGCTTTGACTCTGGTATGATATCAGGTATGGAGAGGGTCATCAGCTCCTGGGAAGTATAGCCTGTTAGCTGACAGGTCAGGTTATTTACTTCACGAAACCGGACCTCTTTCAGGTTGTCGGTCAGTTCCATCAGGATGATTGCGTCTTTTGCCCCTTCAAACAGGCGACGATATTTCTCTTCGCTAAGAGCCAGTCTGGTCTCTGCCTCAAGCCATGCTGTAATGTCACGCCAGACCGATATATAATCCAGCACTTCACCGGTTTCAGACATCCGTGGAGTTGTGATGGTTTCAAACCAGACCCACCTGCCTTTCAGTGTCCGGAACCTGAACGAGGAAGGAAGACGTGACCAGTTCATGTCTTCTTCCATGCTCCCGTTCTGAAACCTTGGCAGGTCTTCAGGGTGTATGAATTCAGATATCTTCTCTCCCATAAGTTCCTTGGAGACATATCCGGTCAGGAGCTCACAAGCAGGTGAGACATAGGATATTGTTCCATCTGTCTCCCACCTGATGATCATGTCATGAACTGACTCGGTAATGAGACGTAAGTTCGATTCACTTGTCCTTATTGCCTCTTGAAGCGCTTTTTTTTCGGTGACATCCTCTCCTGTTATAACAAGCGCAGGACGGTCCTGGAAGAATGAGACGGCAGAGATGGTAAAAAGATATATACCTGAGTAGCAAAAAATTTCCCCTACGCGGCATCCTGTTC